>DZDC01000281.1 GCA_022736595.1 Draconibacterium orientale
GTGTAATCAGAATGGCGGAGATGGATAAAGGGGATTGCATCATGCCTTACGAGTTACGGTGTTGATGGCCTTGCAAGTCTCCCGCCGATATAAGCCGGCCGGGAAACGGAGCCAACAATTGACGATAAAGTTGCAAGGTGCATCCAACCATCTTAGGTAAATTAAACTCTTTAGTGGCGTAAGAATACGCTTCAATTCCCAAATCATTTCTAAATTTAAAGTCATATGCCAATTCTTGGATTGCATCACGCAGTGAGACGATATCATTTGGCGGCACCTTCAATCCACGTATACGATGCTCAACCAATTCCGACATCCCGCCAACATCCGAAACAATCATAGCCTTTTGCAAAAGCATGGCCTCAATCACTGAAAACGACAGCCCCTCTGAGAGTGAGGGCTGAAGATAAATATCAAGAGCCTTCACAAAGGTTGCAGGATTTTCCTGAAAACCTAAAAATCTGACACGTAACCGCTGTTGATCTGTTAAAAGTGAACTGAGCGCCTCTTCGCACCCCTTTCCAATGAATAAATAATACGCATTTAAATGCTCTAAAGTATTTATTGCTTTAATAAAGACTTCCAACCCCTTCACGGGCCGATAATTTGCCACACACCCAATAAGCAACGCATCTTTTGGGATATCTAATTCATGATGGATATCTAAATTTTCATCACCGACAATCCAATCTGGCTCAATAGCCTGATAAATAGTTGTAACTGACCCCTCAGAAAAATTACTTTCTTCAATTAGATTTTTCTTTATTGCATTTGATAAGGCGATCGTATGGGTGAAATTTGGATTCAGGTAAGTTATCCACTCCGAAGGATCCCAAGGATTTATTTTTCTTACAATCCCCCGGCGGCATATGATTTTCGGCTTTCTTTTCATCCAATAGGAGGCAATGATGGCGTTAGCCAATGTCTTATTATTATGGCAATGAATTAAATCTATCTTTTTTTCATTTGAAAAATTAATTATCATCTTAATGCAATTAAAATCAACTTTACTTCTAAATGACAATTCAATAATTTCAATTCCCAATTCTGTGATCCGGCCTTTGTAACCAAAAGGGGCGCTTGAAAAAATCCTCACATCATCTGCAGATGATAGACCTTTAATATAATAGTAATTGAGTTTTTCGAAAACGGATCCTTCAGTATGTTGATCTAAAAAAAGAATTTTCATCGCTTTCTCTCGGCGGTTTCGTGTGTAATAGCATAAATCAGTGCAATGAGTAGCCCATAAATTGATGAAAACGTAACCCTT
>DZDC01000136.1 GCA_022736595.1 Draconibacterium orientale
TGATGTCTTTTACTAAAATAATTTCATCCCTTCGGGAATACTTTTACATTTTACATTATTGAAGTCAACGCAATCGTTCAGAAATCACTTAGAAATAACATAATTCCATCGTATAATTACTTTTAAGACTCATTCAATTATGATGTATGATCTTCGATGAAAACCCAAGGCGAACCCTTAGAATTAAAGATTCGCCTTGAGATGGTTTAGTAGTTGGAGCTATCTATTTCTTTCCACCCAACATGAGGAGGTCGTTCACTACTACTTCGGTGGTATAATGCTTGGTGCCTTCTTTATCTTCCCACTGGTTGTAGGTAAGGCTCCCTTCGATGCAGATTTCTTGTCCCTTTTTCAAGTAGTTTTCTACCACCTTTACTTTGGGTCCCCATACTACCAAGCGATGCCATTGGGTGTTTTCTACTTTTTCACCTTCTTTGTTTTTGTAACTGTCGCTGGTGGCGAGGGTGAAGGTTGCCTTGCGCATCCCATTTTTAAATTCATTGATTTCAGGATCGTTGCCCAAACGGCCAATCAGGTGTACTGTGTTGCGTAAGCTTTTCATAACATTGAGTTTTTGAGGTTATTGATTTTTAAAAAATTTCTTCTGTCGCTTCAACCGTTTTGTTTCGATTGATTTGATGAGGCAAAAGTATATTCAACCCAAAACCCGACTCGGCTCATAAATAATTGAGTTCGTTTAGCATTCGTTTGAAACCGTTTATAATTGTTTTTATCATTGATTAAGTGATAATTATGATTTAATTTTTTGTCGTAAAGAAGCGCTTTTTTTCTTCATTTTCTTAATCCAAAGCATTGCATCAATTTGTATTTTTGAAATCAATTCTAAAACACATTTTATCCCATGAATACCCAAACCAAAATCGATCTACGCAGCGACACCATCACCCGACCCACTCCCGAAATGCTACAAGCCATGATGCATGCCCAAGTGGGCGATGATGTATTTGGTGACGACCCCACAGTGAATGCGTTGGAAAAAAAAGTAGCCGAACTTTTTGGGATGCAAGCTGCTCTTTTCGTGAGTTCCGGAACCCTTTCCAATCAGTTGGCCATTCGCACCCATTGCAGTGCAGGAAGTGAAGTGATTTGCGATGCGCTATCGCACGTTTATCTTTACGAAGGAGGCGGAATTGCCATGAATGCCCAAAGCTCCGTGCGCACTTTACAAGGCGATCGAGGACGCCTCAAAGCATGGCAAATAGCCGAAGCCATCAACAATCCCTTGGACATTCACCAACCTGTAACCCGATTGGTTTCCCTCGAAAATACCATGAATAAAGGCGGCGGAAGTTTGTATGCTTTTGAAGACATTCTCGAAATTCAGAGCCTTTGCCAACAGCAAAACCTAAAACTCCATCTCGATGGAGCGCGCCTTTTCAATGCTTTGGTAGAAACGCCACAGCGTCCAGCAGACTATGGCAAAGCCTTCGATTCCATTTCCATTTGCCTTTCCAAAGGATTGGGATGCCCAGTGGGTTCGGTACTCATTGGAACCGAAAATCTTATCCACCAAGCCCGACGCTTTAGAAAAGCCATGGGAGGAGGTTGGCGTCAGGCGGGGTTCTTGGCCGCAGCGGGCATTTATGCCCTCGATCATCATGTGGATCGGTTGCGCCAAGACCACCTTAGAGCCAAAGAAATTGGGGAAATTCTAAAAGACAAACCCTATGTTCAAGAAATCTTTCCCATCGAAACCAATATCGTCATCGTCCGTCTTAACCCACCCTTAACTGCTGTATATTTTGTTAATACACTGAATGCAAAAGGAATACAAGCGGTTACCTTTGGCAAAGATTTGGTGCGTTTCGTAACCCATCTTCACTTTACCGACGATCAACTCTCCGATTTCAAACACCGTATTCAAAACATGTTTGAGGGAGTTTCTAAAAATGATTAACCTAAAATCTTTAATTATGACGCGTCGAATTGTGTTATTGCTTTTCATTTTAATATCCATCATCGCTTGTGGTCCCTTGGATAAACATAAAGCTCCCCATGAAATCCATGTAGCCATACAACCTTATGGCGATTTTCCCAAAGAATGGGCTCAACAAGTGGCTCAAAATATCCGTAAAGTTTATGGTTTTAAAGCCGAGGTTTTACCCGGTCGCTCACTCCCAAAAACAGCGTTTGTTCAAACTAAAAGTCCGCGCTACCGTGGCGATTCGCTGCTGCGCGATTTAAAAAAACACAAGCCAAAATCCTTCGATTATATCATTGGACTTACTGTAAAAGATATTTCGACTACTAAGTACGAAAACTTTAAACTCAAAATCGTTAAAAAACCCGAATCGAAATACCAAGATTGGGGCGTATTTGGACTGGGCTATAGACCCGGAGTGGCGTCCATTATCTCCACCTATAGATTAAAGACTCCATCTGAAAAAAGATTTAAAGATCGACTTAATAAAATAAGCATGCATGAACTAGGACATAATCAAGGACTTGACCACTGTCCATCACACAATTGCGTCATGGAAGATGCTGCCGAAACCATTAGAACCATCGACAGAGTTCAACTCAAACTATGCCCTGAATGCCAAAAAAAGTTGGAATAAGGTAGTTAATGACAAAATTAAAACTTTCGCAGCTTTTCCCTTCCGATAACTATCGGAACTAAAGGAGATCTGCTCAATTCAACTTTTCCCTTTTAGTTTTTCACTTTTAGTTTTTATCTTCAAAATACTCTTCCCTCATTTACCACGAATCCCTATCTTTGTACTTTTGTAAACTTACCTAAAACCGATTAGCAAATGTACCAGTCCGAAGCCATTAAAATAGCTGATTACCAGCTTATTGATAGTGGAAATTTTGAAAAAATCGAACGTTTTGGCAATTATATCCTAATACGTCCCGAATCGCAAGCCATTTGGAAACCCAAACTCGACAGCCACAAATGGTTTGAAATGGCTCATGCCCACTACAAGCGGGAAGCTCAAAAAACCTCCCATCGCAATGCTGAGTCGGGCAATGGAAGCTGGACTTTATTAAAAAAAATGCCCGAAAACTGGGTGGTACAAATGCCTTTGCCCCAAGGAAATTTTAAACTCAAACTCGCCCTCACCAGTTTTGGTCATGTGGGTGTTTTTCCTGAACAGGTAGAAAATTGGTTTTTCATTTACCATCAAATCAAAAAATTAAAGGCTCAGCCCAAGGTGCTCAATGCCTTTGCTTATACTGGAGGAGCTAGTCTTGCTGCAAGAGCCGCAGGAGCGCAAGTAACTCATCTGGATGCCGTAAAGCAAATGATCAATTGGGGACGAGAAAATATGGAAATCAGCGAATTGGACAACATTCGATGGATAGTGGACGATGCTCTTAAATTTCTTAGCCGCGAGGTAAAACGAGGCGCTCTATACGATGGTATTATCCTCGATCCTCCCGCTTATGGCCGTGGCCCTGGTGGCGAACGTTGGATTCTCGACGAAGGCATCAATCCGCTTTTGGAACTTTGCACCAAGCTTTTGCAACCCAAAAACAGTTTTTTTGTGCTTAATCTTTACTCCCTTGGTTATTCGCCCATCATCGCCAATAACCTGGTGATGTCGTGGTTTGAACCCCGTGAGAAATGGTTTGGCGAAACCTTTATCGAAGGCCAAACAGGGTACAATCTCCCCTTGGGAAATTACGTCCGCTTTATTTTATAAACCCTATTTCATTTTGCATTGATACCTCGGCATACCATACAACAAGTGCTCGACACCGCTCGCATCGAAGAGGTGGTGGGCGATTTTGTGCACCTTAAAAAACGGGGTGTCAACCAGATTGGAAATTGCCCTTTTCACAACGAGAAAACCCCAAGTTTTACCGTTTCGCCTGCCAAAGGAATTTTTAAATGTTTCGGCTGTGGAGAGGCTGGAAGTTCGGTAGATTTTGTGATGAAACACGAACACCTCACTTTTCCACAAGCGGTGCATTACTTGGCTAAAAAGTACAACATCGAAATAGAAGAAGAAGCGCAAAGTCAAGAACAAATACAGGCCGAAACCGAACGCGAAAGTTTGATGTCGGTGACTCAGTTTGCCGCTCGCTTTTTTACCGAACAATTGCATCAAAGCCCTGAAGGACAAGCCGTGGCATTGAGCTATTTCAACGAAAGAGGCTTCCGTCCGGAAGTGATAAAAATCTTTCAGTTGGGATATTCGCCCGAAAGTTGGGATGCGCTGAGCAGTGCAGCCTTGGCCGCTGGATATTCCAAAGAATTGTTGCTAAAGACAGGTCTTAGCATTGAGAAGGATAACGGTCAACTGTACGACCGATTTCGACAACGGGTGATGTTTCCCATCCATAGCGTATCGGGTAGAACCATTGGATTTGGTGGACGCATCCTCACTTCTGATAAGAACAAGCCCAAGTATGTTAACAGTCCTGAATCGCCCATTTACGATAAAAGCAATGTGCTTTTTGGACTTTTCACCGCAAAAAATGCCATCCTAAAGCACGACAATTGTTTTTTGGTGGAGGGTTATACCGATGTGATATCGCTTTTTCAATCGGGCATCGAAAATGTGGTGAGCAGCAGTGGCACTTCGCTCACTACGGGACAAATAAAACTCATAAAGCGTTATACTCCCAATATTACCATCCTTTACGATGGGGATGCGGCAGGTATCAAAGCCAGTTTTAGAGGCATTGATATGATTTTGGAAGAGGGCATGAACGTAAGAGTGGTGCTTTTTCCGCAGGGTGAAGATCCGGATAGCTATGCCCGTACCCACAGCAGCAGCGAAATGTTGCAATTTTTGCAAGACCAAACCACCGATTTCATTCATTTCAAAGCCGACTTGCTCAGCTCCGATGCAGGCAACGACCCCATTAAAAAGGCGGCCGTGGTGCGCGAAATTGTTACTTCTATCGCTTTGGTTCCAGAGCAACTCAACCGCTTGTTTTTTATTAGAGAGACCAGCGAACTGCTTCAGGTTCAAGAAGAAATGTTGGTTTCGGAAGTGGCCAAAATAAGGCGCAGGGCACACCTTAAAACCCATCCCGAAGACCAAGCATTGCCCGAATTGCCCACACCACAGTTCAAGCAAGAAGTGGTTGTGCCCGAGATCGATACACAGCTCTTTGAGAAAGAAATGATACGACTGATGCTCAACTATGGCAAGCTGATGTTCAATCCGGCACAAAGTGGCATTGAAATGCCTGAGAGCGATTCCGAAACCAGCATCAGCGTGGTGCAGTTTATATTAGATGAGCTGCATTTTGATCAGGAAATGATTTTTGAAAATCCGCTTTACAAGCAATTTCTGGAAGAATATCAAACTGCATTACAATCCGAAACCTTGCCTTCGGAACAATATTTCACCCAGCATACCGACGAAAACATTAGAAAAGCCGCCAGCGAACTCCTTTCCACTCCCTATAATATAAGTCCCAACTGGCTTGATAAGCACAAGATAGAGATTCAACTCGAAACCCATCCTGAGGTGATTTCCAGAGCCTGCATCGGCACGGTGTACGATTTTAAAATACGTAAGGTTAAAAAGTGGAAGAAAGAAATTGAGGAGAAACTCAGCCACGAAGAGCCCGACGAACTTAGCCGCCAAGCCCTGTTGCAAAAATGGTTGACCCTCAAAACCTTCGAAAGCAAACTTAACGCTACCTTAGGTAGAATCATTACGGG
>DZDC01000137.1 GCA_022736595.1 Draconibacterium orientale
GGTTCAATTAACTGATAATTAATAGTTTAAGACGGTTGCAAGCCAAGAAACATAATTCTACTTCCCACCAAAAACCGATTTAAACAGTTGTTCGATGTGGCTGTAGCCTTTCACGCTGAGGTTACCTGTTTGGTTTTGAACGCCTTTGAGTGAGAATTTGGATAGGTAGATTTTTTCAAAGCCTAATTTCTCTGCCTCGCGAATGCGCTGTTCGGCATGGTTTACATTTCGTATTTCCCCCGTTAGCCCCACCTCAGCAGCAAAACAGATTTTATCGCCCAACGGAAGATCGTAGTTGGAACTGAGAATGGCACAAGCTACTGCCAAGTCAATGGCTGGGTCGTCAACCCTAATGCCGCCAGCAATATTCAAAAATACATCTTTGGTAGCCAGTTTAAAACCCGCCTTTTTTTCTAGAACCGCCAACAGCATATTCAAGCGGCGAGTGTCGAAACCCGTGGCACTGCGCTGTGGTGTGCCATACACTGCCGAACTTACCAACGCTTGTACTTCGATGAGCATGGGACGTCCGCCTTCCATGGTGGCAGCAATGGCCACCCCCGAACTGTCTTCGTCGCGCTGCGATATTAGTATTTCACTGGGATTGCTCACTTCGCGCATGCCATTGTTTTGCATCTCATAAATTCCCAATTCGCTGGTGCTTCCAAAGCGATTTTTAAGTGAACGCAAAATGCGATAACCATAATTTCGGTCTCCTTCGAATTGCAATACCGTATCCACCATGTGCTCCAGCACTTTGGGTCCGGCCAAGGTTCCATCTTTGGTAATATGACCCACAATAAACACAGGCACATCACTCGATTTAGCATACCTTAAAAGCTCAGCGGTACATTCACGAATTTGGCTAATGCTCCCTGCGGTACTGTCAATACGTTCGGTTTGAAGGGTTTGAATACTATCAATCACCAGCAAATCTACCTCCATCTGACTGAGGTGCAAGAAAATAGCTTCGCTACGGGTTTCGCTTAGAATATAACAATTTTGGTTTTGAATACCAATGCGCTCGGCTCGCATCCTAATCTGCTGTTCGCTTTCCTCACCCGAAACATACAATACCTTTTTTCCCTTCAAGCGAATGGCAATTTGGAGCAGCAACGTAGATTTGCCAATGCCTGGTTCACCACCCACCAACACCAAACTGCCCTGCACCAATCCTCCACCCAAAACGCGGTTAAGCTCTTCGTTTTGCATATTGAGTCGGGGCTGGCTTCCTGCCTCCAATTCATGGATTAACTGGGGCTTGCGTTGGCTTTGATTGATGCCTTTGGGTAAACTTGTTTTGGAATTTTCGATGTGTATAACCTCTTCATGAATGGTGTTCCATTGCCCACAGGCATTGCATTTTCCCATCCATTTTGAATATTCGGCACCGCATTCGCGACAGAAGTAGGTGGTCTTGGTTTTGGCCATAACTAAATTTTGAGCGAAGGTAAAAAAAAAGTAGGACGAATTGGGAATATCGTCCTACTTTACTAAAATCACAGGTAACGTTAATCGCTTTTTTGGATAACTGCACAGGTTAGATAGGATTGCGCGATTAACTCATATAATGTTGGTGTTATACTTCAATAGTTGGGTCTATCTGTTAAAAGAACTAACGAGGCAAAAGTAATTCAGCAGGGCTTTGGCAAAAGTTAAAGGAATTAAACAAAGCTTAAAATCTGTTAATTTAGTGTATAACAAGCTTTTGACTTCTTAAGATTTTTACCTTTGTCCTCCATGAATACCAACAATATTATTCGAATAAGCATTGCCATGGGATTGGTGATGGTGGGCCTTCTGGTTATTCAGATGCTTTGGGTGCGCAATGCCTTAAGCATTAAAGAAGAGGCCTTTAGCTTCGATATTCAACGAAGTTTCACCCAAGTAATGATGCACATTTCGCAGCAAGAGGAATTGGCTGGACGCAATCGAATGCTCAAAATTATGGGCGATCCTCTAATTCCTGCCGGGCCTCAAGCACAAATTTCAGGCGATAAAGTGCGAAAAGTATTCAAATATGGCGACGATACTTTGGCTTTTGAGCTCATCTTGCCTAGCCAATTTAGCATTTTACCTGCCTTCGACAATCCTCTTTTCGACAATCCTGCCCACAGCTATGCCTTTATCGATTCGGTAATCAAACTCGAGTTATCGCAACGCAATATTTTTACTCCCTATCATTTCAATATTTACGATCAAAGGACATCAAAATTTCTCTTCAAGGACAAGCGCATCAACGAAAGTCACTACCTCCAAAAAGCCTACGCCTTCGATTTAGGGCATACCCATAAAGGGCAAAAACTTTTTTTAATGGTCTATTTTCCCAAAGAAAAAGCCTTCCTGCTCAAAGAAATGGGCTTGATGCTTTTTCTTTCCATCATCATTGTGCTTTCAGTGATTTACCTTTTCACCTATAGCTTGGGAACCATCATCAAACAGATGAAACTGTCGGATCTGAAAAACGATTTTGTCAACAACATGACCCATGAGTTTAAAACTCCCATCAGCACCATTTCGTTAGCTTGCCAAGCTTTACGCGATCCAGATGTGGAAAAATCTGAAGACCTTTACGAGGCCTACATTGGAATTATACAAGATGAAAATCAACGCCTTGGCGGCATGGCCGAAAAGATTTTGCAAAGCGCCATCATCGATAAAGGCGAACTTAAACTCAAAATTGAATGGGTGAACGTGCATGAAGTCGTCAATGAACTACTGAAAAGTAATGAGTTACTTATACATCAAAAAGGAGGCAGCCTCAACATCAATTTGGAAGCACTACACTTCATTGTTAACGCGGATCGACTCCATCTCACCAACTTGCTATATAACTTACTCGATAATGCAATAAAGTATACTTTTGAAAAACCAAAAATCCATATTTCGACCCAAAACGATGGCAATTGCCTCTTGATCATGGTGAAGGATAATGGTATTGGTATTTCAAAGACCAATCAAAAGCGAATTTTTGAAAAACTTTACCGCGTTCCAACGGGTAACATACACAATGTTAAGGGTTTCGGCTTGGGACTAAGTTATGTAAAAGCCGTGGTGGACAAACATAAAGGGAGTGTAGAAATCGAAAGTCAGCTCAATAAAGGCACTACTTTCTTTGTTCGCATACCCATCGATTTGAATAAAAACACCTGTAAATAAACACAATATTAAATAAACACGATAAATAAACACAATATGGAAAAGATTAAGATTTTATTGGCCGAAGATGACCCAAATTTGGGAAAAATATTAAAAACCTACCTCGAAGCTAAAGGTTTTAAAGTGGATCTGTTTACCAACGGTGAGGAGGCTCTTATGGGTTTTCATAAGAAAAACGAATATGCTTTGCTGGTATTGGACGTGATGATGCCCATAATGGACGGCTTTACCCTTGCCACCAACGTTCGCCGAAGCGATAAATTGATTCCCATTCTGTTCCTCACCGCCAAATCGCTGGAAGAAGACAAACTTAAAGGTTTTGAATTGGGGGCCGACGACTACATCACCAAACCCTTTAATATGGAACTGCTGCTGGCTCGCATGAACGCCATTTTGCGCCGCAGCGGAAAACTTGACGAAGAAAAGGACGACCGCATCATTTTCAACATTGGAAGCTATGTGTTCAATTACGAGCATCAAACCTTGAGTCGTAATAATGTGGACCAAAAGCTCACCAGTAAAGAGGCCGACTTGCTCAAATTGCTTTGCGAACACGAAAACGATACCCTCGACCGTCGCGTTGCTCTCAACCGTATATGGAAGGATGATAGCTATTTCAACGCGAGAAGTATGGATGTGTATATCACCAAATTACGCAAATATTTCACCGACGACGAAAGCATCAAAATTATCAACGTTCACGGCATTGGCTTTAAGTTCTTGACCCGATAAGCAAAATGCTTTTGGAACACTTTTTGTCTTTCTGGGTGCTATTGTTTTATCCTTTTAACTCCATCTTATGAAAGCGCAACTTTTTGTTCTGATTTTGGTTCTTTTTCAAAGTTTTTACACCGAAATTTCTGCCCAATATGCCTATCAAGTAGGGGAAGAATTGCAGTACCAACTTTATTATAACTCTGCCATGACGGGTAATGTAACTGCGGGTGAAATCCTCACCAAGGTTGAAAGTACCAAAAATACTGGGCAGCATCATGTGGTTTTAAGAGGCCAAACCAAGGGCGCCTTTAGCTGGTTCTTTAAAGCCGACGACACCTACGAAACTTGGATCAACAGTCAAACCCAATTGCCCTATTATTTTCGCAAGCGCGTACAAGAAGGGAGTTATTCCGAAAGCAAAGACGTGCAGTTTTTTCAAAGTACAGGCGATATCAAAGCTATTAACAACAAAAACCAAGATGTACGAACCTATAAAACCCAGTTCAAAGTACAAGATCTTCTGAGTTCCTTTTACCATATTCGCAACTGGGATTTCAATAATATTAAAAACGGACATAGCTTTACCATCAATCTTTTTATGGATGACTCGGTTTATCAAATCGACTTTCAATATATAGGTATTCAAACCATTAAAACAAAATTGGGAAAAATTGAGTGTATGGTTTTCATGCCGAGAGTACTTACTGGAGCCGTTTTTGCCGACGATCAACCCATGCGCATATACGTAAGCAACGATAATAACCGCATTCCCATTATGGCCGAAAGTGAACTGATGGTGGGACGTGCACGCATGGAACTGAGCAGCTACCAAAACTTAAAATATCCTATCCGATTCACCAAATAAATCCTTTAAACTTACATCAATGATGATTAAAATTAGAACTGCACTTCTATTAACTTTGGCCGCAATTGGAATGGGTTCCTGTGATGTTACTCAGCAACTTGCCAAAGATTTAGGCAACATACCCACCATCTCCACCAGCACACCCTTAACCCAAACCGAAGTAAGCAATGGACTTAAAAGAGCTCTTTCGGTGGGAACAGAGCAAGCAGCAGCGACCCTTTCGCAACCCAATGCAGTGCTTAAAAGCCCCATTTATCACATTGCCCTTCCTCCACAACTTTCGGTAATTACCGAAAACAAAAACAATCCCCTGCTGCAAGCGGTGGGCATCAGCAACCTCATCGACCAAGCCGAAACGAGCATGAATCTTGCCGCTGAAAAGTCGATGAATCTGGCCAAACCCATTTTCCTCAACGCCATTCAACAAATGACCATCCAAGACGCCTTTGCTCTGCTCAATGGAGGTGACACTGCCGCAACTCACTTCTTACGCAAATCGACCTACAATGCTCTTTTCGAAGCTTTTAAACCTGAGGTAATTAAAACCATAGAACAACCTATTTTAAGTGGCGTAAGTACACGCACAGCATACAATCAACTGGTTACCAAGTATAACAATGTTGCTGCTTACGCACCAGGACTTAACAAAGTGGATGCAAACCTCGAAAACTACGTCACCCATAAAGCCTTATTTGCTCTCTTTGAAGAAGTCAAAAAAGCAGAGTTTAATATCCGAGAAAACCCTCAAGCCCGCATCGACGATTTGCTTAAAAGGGTTTTTGGAAGCTTATAAGATTACCTGAATATATATTTGTGAATAAGTTCCTATCCTTGCAACTTATTTTATATCACCCCTTCGGGGTTTTGGTTTTGTATTTATTCTATTCTTATAATAA
>DZDC01000138.1 GCA_022736595.1 Draconibacterium orientale
TTAGGCGCATAGCCCTGTAATCTAAGGACGATGGATATTGTTGCAATGAATAACCAGGCTAACGCCACTCAATGATATTGTGCTAATACGGTTCTACGAGATTTCAGGGCTAACGCCCCTCAATGATGCGATAACCTTACAGATTTTTTACTTCGATCTGGGCTTTTTTTCCTGCCTCCGATTCATATTTCGAGGGGCATTTTAGTAGCACTCCACTGGCCACAAATTCGCCATTGACGCTTTTGCCCGAGGCTACTACTTGCGCACTTCGCTCAAAATCTTGAGGTTTGGGCTGGTTTACTACCACCTTTTGGAGCTTCTTATCTTGGTCGTACATATAAAAACTAAAACGCTCGGCATTTACTTTAGCATCGTAAACAATGGCGCGGGTGGTATCTAAAGTGCCAATGATATCGTAGCTTTTCTCAGGGTTTTCGGCGGCTTCTTCAAAGCTGGCATAGGTGCGACTTTCACCCATCAGGCTTACCACCATTAGGCCCATGATGGCGGCAATGGCCACAATAAGTATAATGTGTATTTTCTTCATTATTTTTTCTCCTCCTTCATCTTACGTTCCATCTTGGTTAGCTTCCGATCCAAATTGAATAGATAAATGCCAATACCCACCAAAATAGTGGTCAGCACTGCCACTACAACCCATATTTTATTTTCTGTTTCCATATTATTCCATTTCTTTTTCTTGTAAATCACTTTCAATTTTCCGAGCTCTATTGCGAAGATTTAAAATCCACAATGCCAGTAATATCCAACCTAAAATAGCGGGATAAAAAACCAAGCGCATTTGAGCATCCATATCGCCAAAGGCTGGATTTCCATCTGCCGAACCAGGATGTAAAGTATTGGTGCTCAAGCGGGGCAAAATTCCCACAAATACCAACAAGATGATGTAAGCAAAAATATTATAAACCGCAGCTACGCGAGCTTTTTTCTCCGCATCGGGCACCGCAGAACGCAATACCTGATAAGCAAAATACACCAACAAACTTACCGCTGCACCGTTGAGATGAGGATCATTGGTCCAAGGAACGCCCCAGGTAAAAGTAGCCCAAATCATTCCTGTAATAATACCCAAAATTCCAAAGAAAAGCCCCACCAAAACGCCTTCGTTGGCTTTGCTATCGTCGATCATTTGCCCTTTCGACAAATAACGGATGCTGTGGATGAAGCTACTGGTCATCAAGGCCAGCAAAGCAAACCACATCCCCACATGGTAAAACACATTGCGCAGGGTATCTCCGATGTTGGTATCGGGTATAGAAATACTAAAGCCTGCAACAATGGCGTACACAAGCAAGAGAATGGAAAGGGGTTTCCAAAAATTGCGCAAAATATATTTGAGATTAAACATGCTTAAAATTTAATAAATATAGCTTAATTGAAAGTATAATTCTTTTAATGTCAGCGTTATAAATTATTCAAGCTATTCCTTCCAAAGGTATGGAAATAGGATGAACGACAAAATGATAACTATCAGATTTAAACCAACCACAATGCTGAGCAACTGCCAAGCCAAGAGGTTGAAATGGGATTGGGATAAAGCCAAATTGGAGAGTTTGATGAGGCTCAGCAAAAAGGGCAGCATCAATGGAAAACTCAGAATGGCCATGAGCGAGAAATTATTATCCGAGCGACTGGCAATGGCCGACACCATGGTCAAAGTGGAGGCAAAACCCAAGGCTCCAAAAATTAGTGCGGTCAGAAATAAGAGGTGTCCCACGATAAAGTTTCCCAGAAAAAGCAAAAAAACAACATAGGTAATCCCCGCTAATAGCAGCATTAACAACATATTATAAAACATCTTGGCCATGATAATCGCTTGTGGCGAGCTCAACCAGAAGTAGTAAAGATGCCTAGCAGGACGTTCTTGCACAAAACTTTTAGTGGCCGCATTTACGGCAGCAAAAAGCAAAATGATCCAAAAAAGCACATTCCAACTGCGGGCTTCGATATCGCCTTGATAGGCCAAATAGGCCACAAAAACGGTGGACACCACATACAAAATGATGCTGTTGATGGCGTATTTCTGCCTCAACTCCAGTTTAAGGTCTTTGGTAAAGAGCGCTTTTATTTCGGAAGCGAGGGTCATTTATTCCGTGCTTTGCGATTTAAACGAATCCCACCCTTGGGCTTGAATAGGCACCACCACATTGTTTTTGGTTACCAGCTGAATACCTGCCGAAGCTTCCTGCATAAATCCAATGATGCGAATTTCAGGACTATCCTTTATTTTATCATAATCGGATTGAGCAAGGGTAAAAATCAATTCGTAATCCTCTCCCCCATTCAAGGTAAGCATGGTAGGATCCATATTGAAGCTGCGAGCGGTGTCCCATGTAAGTTGGTCGATGGGAATTTTCTCTTCATAGATCTGGGCTCCCAATTGGCTTTGGGTGCACAAATGTTTTATTTCTGAAGCCAAGCCATCGCTGATGTCCATCATGCTGGTAGGCTTCACTCCTAATTTTTTAAAGACATTCACCATATCGGTGCGGGCTTCGGGTTTTAGCTGGCGTTCGAGCAGATAATCCAATCCTTCGAGCTGCGGTTGCATTTGAGGATTGGCTATGAATTCGCTCTTTTCGCGTTCCAAAATAAGCAGTCCGGCATAGGCTGCTCCCAAATCTCCGCTGACGCAAATCAAATCGCCTTGGGCAGCTCCTTTACGATATACAATATCTTCTTCCTTGGCCAATCCCAATACCGTAACGCTGATCATGAGACCGCTTTTACTGGTGGTGGTATCGCCACCCACCAAATCCACTTGGTAATTTTTACAAGCCAGCTTGATTCCTTTGTACAATTCGTCGATGGCCTCCACGCTAAAGCGATTGCTCAGTGCCAAACTCACCGTTATTTGTGTTGGCAAGACATTCATGGCCGCCATATCCGAAAAATTGGAGGTTGCTGCTTTATACCCTAAATGTTTCAGCGGGCTATAGGTAAGGTCAAAATGCACTCCTTCAACGAGTAAATCGGTAGAAATAAGGAGTTTCTGGTCGCCAGGATTGATTACTGCGGCATCATCGCCCACTCCATAAAGGGTTGAAGATTGTACCATTTCCAAATCGGAAGTTAGGTGGTGTATCAAACCAAATTCGCCTAAGGAAGAAATCTCGGTTCTCTGCGTATTTTCGAGCATGGAATAAAATTAAAGTATTGAATTAATGTGTTTTAGTAATGTTTTCGTCCACGCTGATGATAAAGTCGGCTTGTTGAAAATCGGCACTATCCAATTGAGCTATGTTTGACTTTTCGAGGGTGGTGATAGTGATAATTTTGAGTTTGGGTTTGGCTTGTTTGATGTACCACACTATCCCTTCATGATTATCGGAATGGTAGGATCCATTGAAATGATAAAAAAGTTGTCCTTTTTTAAAGTTCTCAAGGATAAAATAAGCCATGGTAGCATCTTTCAGGGCCTGAGCCTGTGCAATGTACATCTTTGTTTTGGAATGTCCAGCCATCATCGACGCCATTTCGGCATAGCAATTCACAGTGGAATCGTAAGTAATGGGCAGGGGAGCTATCCATTTTTTGGCGTCATTCGACAAGTTGTTGAGCACCTCAAAATTTCCTTTGTTGACCATGGCAGCGTACCGACGAGGAACGTTAGTGGCAATCATGGATAGCTTTTTTTCTTTGGCCAAATTCAAAATGGGCAAGTATTCTTTTTCATGATCGGGCCACAAACGGGCTTGCTCCTTAAAGCTTTTATAATCGACTTTACCGGCCAGATATTCGTTGATAATTTCTTGTTGATCGCTTTCGTACATTTCTGCACCCATCACCAAATCATTGCCTTTGGCTTCAGCCAAGGATTTGGCCACTTCCAATTCGAGCCAATGGGCAATGGCATTATCGTGCGATTCGCCAAAAAACACCAAGTCAGCAGTTTGTAATTCTACCATCATCTCGGCATAGCTCACGGTTTTCCCCTGAGCATTGAAAATGAGGTAAGCAGATTTGTCGGAACTCATGGAGAGTAAAATGATGCTGATAAAGGCTAAAATGATTTTTGACTTCATATTTAATCGAGTTTTTAAATTATTCTTTATGTGTAAGATGTTGAGAATGAAACATCATGGGGAGCAAGTCGCTCACTTGATGAAACATTTGGATGGTATTTTTATTTCCGGTCATCATGATGCGGATGGGCAGTTGTTGGCGCATTTCGTATTCGGCCATCACCTGTCGGCAGGCACCACAGGGCGTAACAGGCACCAGTTTTTTGGCGGAATGGGGCTTAGCAACCACGGCTACCGATTGGATGGCCACCTTGGGAAATTGGCTGGCGGCACTGAAAAAAGCCACCCTTTCGGCACATAAACCAGAAGGATAAGCGGCGTTTTCTTGATTGCTTCCAGTAACAATAATGCCATTGGCCAAACGAATGGCAGCTCCCACCGAAAATTTGCTGTAAGGCGAATAACTGCTTTCCATGGCTTCTTTAGCCGACTCCACCAACTCTTGATCTTCACTAGTCAAGTCCTCGAAAGAATCGAAATGAAGATAGGTGAGACTCAAATTTTTTGTTTCCATTTCCAATAAAATAAGGGCTCAAAGGTAGGTATTTTTGATGAATACTTCCAAAACCCAAATTATCTGTTTCATATTGGTTTAATTTTTTTAATAGTATAGAACACAGAGGCTGAGTGTAGCGGCAGTAGCGGCAGTAGTGGGTTGGGGGCTAATTTGGTTTGCGTAAACTCATCACTTTAAGTGTGTGGAATTACGCCCAGCAACACTAAAACCCTTATGGCACTATGCATTTATTGCCTAAAGTGCTTCTTGGGTTTTGGGTCAAATATTTGGAAGTTTCATTTAAAGCTATATTGCATTCCTATTCCAAGATATAGTTTATTTATCTCATAAGTTGATAGTGTAATTTCTTTGTTTTCAATTATATATTTATCTGAATTTGCATAATCCCATCGATATCTAACCATGGCAATTAAAGATATACGATTATTTATCGTAAACTCGTTATAAACACCAAAAAGCGAATAGGCAATAAATGATTGTTTAAAGTTTAATTGAGAGCTATTTGCCAAAATTGTACTGTCAATATTAGAGGATTCAATGGCACTCAAATCATTTATGTAAAAGGAGTTAAACAAATAACCTCCTCCAATACTAAGAGTCAATTTGTATTTTTCGCGATCAATGCCTTGATAGTCCATTGTACCACCAAAGCCATAGGTTTGAATTTGAATTTTTGACTTCTTATAGTCAAAAAAGCTATTAAAATTTATAGATAAATTGTCGGCTAAATAGTAAATAGGAACTGTTAAATCAAATCCATAACCTATATTAGGCACAGCATACATCTCATTACTTGACAAACTTTGTTCAAATGAAACATTATCACACACGCATGATAATCCACTAGAAAACAATATTTTATCAAATCCAAAGCGAGTAGTCTGACTTTCTACTTTCAAAGTTACAATTATAAGTAGAGTTATAAAAAAATACTTCATCTTTCTTGTCTAATACCTAATCTCAACAATAGTGGTATCTAATGGCGGTACTATGTAGATAATA
>DZDC01000139.1 GCA_022736595.1 Draconibacterium orientale
GACCAGTACAACCTCAAACTTAGAAGGTCTAAATTGAAAATTGTCATGTACTAAACCAATTGTATTAAAAAAATAGTCCAAACTATTTTTTAAATTTACAATGGTTAATGCCGATAATACTTGAAAATAGTCCAATAAGACGAAGTCAAAATTGGACTATATTGAAAGTCACATCGGTATTAAATATCTAAAGAGGGCTCTCAACCCAGAAAGCGTTCTAGATTTAGAGCCCCTCTTAAGTTGATATTCTAGTTTTGAATCTTCACTTCAAGATTGAGTTCTTTGAGCTGTGCCTCAGAAATGATGCTGGGCGAAGCAATCATCACATCTTGTCCGCTGTTGTTTTTAGGGAATGCGATATAATCGCGGATGCTATCTGACCCTCCAAACATAGCCACTAAACGGTCAAAACCAAGTGCGATTCCTCCGTGAGGTGGGGCACCGTATTCAAAGGCATTCATCAAAAATCCAAATTGAGATTTAGCGTCTTCATCGGAGAAGCCAAGCAAACTAAACATTCGAGCTTGAACGTCTTTATCGAAAATACGGATACTTCCTCCACCAATCTCAACACCATTTATTACCAAGTCGTAAGCATTGGCATGCACTTTTCCAGGGTCGGTATCGAGCAGGTGCATTTCGTTGGGCTTGGGCGAAGTAAAGGGATGGTGCATGGCGTGGTAACGTTGGCTGTCTTCGTCCCATTCGAGCAGCGGAAAATCTACCACCCATAGTGGAGCGTAGGTGCTGCGGTTGCGAAGATTGAGTCGGTTGCCCATTTCGAGGCGAAGCTCGCCCAAGGCTTTACGTATTTTATCGACACCGCCACTGAGAATCAACATTAAATCGCCAGGAGTAGCTTCCATGCGTTCAGCCCAAAGTTTCAGGTCGGCCTCGGAATAGAACTTATCGACGCTGGATTTTAAACTTCCGTCTTCGTTATATTTCACATAAACCATTCCCTTGGCTCCAATCTGTGGACGGCGCACCCATTCGGTGAGTCCATCCAAATCTTTTCGGGTGAAGGATGCAGCTCCTTTGGCACAGAATCCCACCACCAATTCAGCCTCGTCAAAAATGCTAAAACCTTTATTTTGAGCCAAATCGTTAAGTTCTACAAAAGGCATCCCAAATCGGATATCGGGTTTGTCGCTACCATACAAACGCATGGCATCGTCGTATTGCATTCTAGGAAAACTGCCCAACTCAATACCTTTTACTTTGAGAAAAAGGTGACTCGTAAGCCCTTCAAAAGTGGTAAGAATATCTTCTTGCTCAATAAACGACATTTCGCAGTCGATTTGAGTAAATTCTGGTTGACGGTCGGCACGTAAATCTTCATCTCTAAAGCACTTCACCAATTGGTAATAACGGTCGTAGCCCGACACCATCAACAGTTGTTTAAAGGTTTGAGGCGATTGGGGAAGCGCATAAAAAGTACCTGGATTCATGCGAGAAGGCACCACAAAATCGCGGGCTCCTTCGGGGGTGCTTTTGATCAAATAAGGCGTTTCAACCTCCACAAAATCAATACCGTGCAAGTAGCTCCTCACTTCAAAGCTCAGCTTGTTGCGCAGCAGTAGATTTTCTTTCAAAGGGTTTCGACGCAAATCGAGATAGCGGTATTTCATGCGTATTTCTTCGCCTCCATCGGTTTCGTTTTCGATGGTGAAAGGAGGGGTTTTGCTGGCGTTGAGCAATTTGAACTCACCTACAATAATTTCGATATCTCCGGTGGCAATTTTCAGGTTTTTGCTTTCTCTTTCTGCCACCTTTCCGTGCACTTGAATTACATATTCACGACCCAGTTTGCGGGCTTGCAAACAAAGTTCGGGCTGGGTTTCCATATTGAAGGCCAACTGGGTAATGCCATATCGGTCGCGAAGATCGATAAAGGTCATACCTCCCAAATCTCTAGAGCGTTGCACCCAACCACTTAGGGCTACTTCTTGATTTATATGCTTGATATTCAGTTCTCCGCAGTTATGAGTTCGTAACATAATATGAGGGTATTAAAATTTTTAGTTCAATCGTTTAAGTTGGTCTTGTATAAAACTGATTTTTTGTTGGGCGTCAGCAGCCTTTTTGCGTTCCATTTCCACCACTTGGGCAGGTGCTCCAGCCATAAAACGCTCGTTTTCGAGTTTCTTACTTACGGAAACCAAAAAGCCTTGAAGGTATTTTAGTTCTTCGGTTAGCTTTTGCAACTCCTCTTCAGGATCCACATTGAGTTCGAGAGGAACATAGCAGGCCGAAGTATTCACCATAAATCGTTGAGCTCCTTCAATTTCTACTTCAGTGGGGGTGATGTCAGATAAGATGGCAAGCTTCTTTACAATGCTCAGAAAATGTTCAGGCAAGGCTTTTTCTCCATTGTTTTGAACATGCAAATGCAATACTTCACGGGCTCCCACATTATGCTTATTTCGGATGTTTCGCACTCCGATTACCATCTCTTGAGCCCGATCGAATTGGGCAATAATTTCCTCGTTAAAGCCCGTTGCCACAGGCATTGGAGTAATAATTAAATCGGTGGTGCGAGCTTCCAATTGATGCCAAACTTCCTCCGAAAGGAAAGGCATGAAAGGGTGTAAAATCTTCATCAATTCGCCAAAAAGAATAGCTGTTTGTTCATAGGTTTTGCTATCAATGGGCTCTTGATAATTGGGTTTCACAATCTCGAGATAGCTGGAACAGAAATCGTCCCAGATGAGTTTGTAAACGGTCATCAGGGCATCGGAAATGCGGTATTTTTGAAAGTGATCTTCAATGATTTGCAGGCTTTGATAAATACGCTGCTCCATCCATTGCATTCCAGCTTCAGCGGCAGCAGAAGGGTTTCCTTCAACCACTTGCCAGCCTTTCAACAAGCGTAGGGCATTCCATATTTTATTACTAAAGTTACGCCCTTGCTCACAAAGTGCTTCGTCAAAGGGAAGGTCATTTCCGGCAGGGGAAGTCAAAAGCATGCCCATGCGTACGCCGTCGGCTCCGTATTTCTCAATGAGCTCTATGGGGTCGGGCGAGTTTCCTAAGCTTTTCGACATTTTACGACCTAATTTATCACGCACTATTCCGGTGAGATAAACTGCATTAAAAGGCTTTTCGCCCAGATATTCGTAACCTGCAACGATCATTCGAGCCACCCAGAAAAACAAAATCTCGGGAGCCGTAACCAAATCATTGGTGGGATAATAGTATTTTATTTCAGGATTTTCAGGATTTCTAATGCCGTCAAACACTGAGATTGGCCAAAGCCAACTGCTAAACCAAGTGTCTAAAACATCCTCATCCTGATGCAGTTGCTGCAGTTGCAATTGAGCATTTCCACTTTTTTGACGGGCGAGCTCCAGTGCTTCTGCTTGGGTCATGGCTACCACAAAATCGTCGAATCCTTCACCATAAAACCATGCAGGAATGCGGTGTCCCCACCACAGCTGCCGCGAAATATTCCAATCGCGAACATTCTCCATCCAGTGGCGGTAGGTATTTTTAAATTTCTCTGGTACCAATTGCACCTGATCTTCCATCACGGCTTTGAGTGCGGGCTGTGCCAGATGTTCCATTTTCAAGAACCATTGGTAACTGAGTTTGGGTTCAATCACTGCGCCGGTACGCTCGGAGGTTCCTACTTTGTTTTGGTAATCTTCCACCTTAACGAGATTTCCTAAGGCTTCCAATTCTTTAACAATCAGTTTTCTACACTCAAATCGATCCACGCCTTGGTAATGAAGTCCTTGTTCGTTAAGGGTGGCATCGTCGTTGAAAATATCAATAATTTCGAGCTGGTGACGCTCTCCAATTTCTTTATCGTTGAGGTCGTGGGCAGGAGTAATTTTTAGGCAACCCGTGCCAAATTCCATATCCACATAATCGTCGGCAATGAGGGGAACGCTGCGGTTGGCTACAGGTACAATTACCCTTTTCCCAGCCAAGTGGCTAAAGCGAGGATCGTTGGGATTGTAACAAACAGCGGTATCTCCAAGAATGGTTTCGGGGCGAGTGGTGGCAAGGGTTACAAAGTTTTCTTCACCTTCAATTTGATAACGAAGGTAAAACAATTTACCGTTTTTCTCTTTATAGATTACCTCCTCATCCGAAACGGTGGTTTTTGCTTCTGGATCCCAGTTTACCATTCTAAAACCACGGTAAATAAGACCTTTGCGGTACAAATCCACAAAAACCTGCAATACCGATTCGCTCATGTCGTCGTCCATGGTGAATTTGGTACGATCCCAGTCGCAACTGGCACCCAACTTACGCAATTGTTGAAGGATAATGCCTCCGTGCTTATGCGTCCATTCCCAAGCGTGCCCAAGAAATTCGTCACGGCTAAGGTCATTTTTTTTGATCCCTTGCTCACGCAACTTAGCTACCACTTTGGCTTCGGTGGCGATGGAAGCATGATCGGTTCCGGGCACCCAACAAGCATTTTTGCCTAGCATTCGGGCACGGCGTATCAGCACATCTTGAAGCGTATTGTTCAACATGTGACCCATGTGCAACACGCCAGTAACATTGGGTGGTGGGATTACGATGGTATAGGGTTCGCGTTCATCAACTTGCGAATGAAAATATTGCTGATCGATCCAGTGTTGATACCATTTCGATTCAATCTCGGAAGGGGTAAATTTGGGGGCTAACTCCATGTTGTAATAGGTATAAAAAATCGGCTGCAAAATTAGTAAAAATAAGCGATACGCCCGCCCGTCGTACGCTGTGATTTTGCTGCACAGAATATTGGGTTAACGGAAGAGAAAAGCGTTTGTACAATTGTATCCTAGCTATGAAAGTCGGTGCAAAAAAAAAGCCACTCGGTTGGAGAGGCTTCGATATTAGAAGGTAGTAAAACTACGATTTTACGCGTTCAGAATAGGTATTGGTGCGCGTATCCACCTTGATCACTTCATCAATTTCGATGAAAAGCGGAACACGAACGATGGCCCCAGTTTCTACGGTGGCATCTTTCATGGTGTTGGTGGCAGTGTCACCTCTTAAACCGGGTTCGGTATAAGTAATCTTAAGTTCCACAAAAGAAGGAAGTTCGGCATACAAAGCCGTTTCGGTATCGGCATGATACACAATGTTCACGCTTTGACCTTCTTTCAACAAACCGGGAGCATCAATCAAGTCTTTTTCAATGAAAACCTGTTCGTAAGATTCGTTGTTCATGAAATGGTAATCTTCGCCATCGTTATAAAGAAACTGATGTGGGCGGTGCTCAACACGTTGCACGTCAATTTTTACACCAGCAGTGAAGGTATTTGGAATCACTTTTCCAGTTTTCACGTTTTTAAGTTTGGTACGCACAAAAGCGGGACCCTTTCCGGGTTTTACATGTTGAAAATCAGTGATGGCATACAACTCACCATTGAAGTTGATTACCAGTCCGTTTCTAAAATCTGCAGTCGTTGCCATAGGGTTCTAAAAAAAGTTTTATAAAAAAATTTGAGGCCGCAAAAGTAGTAAGAATTTTATTAGGAGCGAATCTTAGTACATGACAAAAAGTTACAATAGATTTAAGATTCAACTATATTGTTG
>DZDC01000026.1 GCA_022736595.1 Draconibacterium orientale
TCTATTGTAACTTTTTGTCATGTACTAAGATTTTAGATAATTTTGCAACGGTCTCGTTTTTTTTAATGCTGATTCTTAGTTGAACAGCCTTATTCTTGATTTTACTTAAAAAGCGCCATTCAACTTCTGTCGGATGGCGCTTTTAAAATGATTAGATTTGCTTAAACCTTACAACAAATGCTCAGGTTTCACAATGGCTTCACCACTTTTGATGGCAGTTTCATTCATAGGAATGGTATTGTGGTAACGCTCGGGAAGTGATTTCTTCAAACCTTTAATCACATTTTCGTAAGCTACAATGGGTTTAAGTTTGAGGTAGGCTCCTAAAACCACCATATTAAAGCTTTTACCTGATTTTAAACGGGCAGCTTCTGCGGCGGCTTCCACTTGATAAATGTTGATGTCTTTACGGGTGGGTGGATGGATGATTCCATTGGGATCGTAAAGCAATATGCCTCCTGGTTTTACAGTCGATTCAAATTTATCCATCGACTGTTGGTTGAGGATAATGGCTGTGTCAAATTGGTTGAGAACGGGGGAGTTGATGCGATCATCGCTTAAAATCACGGTTACGTTGGCGGTACCTCCACGCATTTCGGGGCCATAACTGGGCATCCAACTTACTTCTTGATCTTGCATGATTCCTGAGTAGGCGAGAATTTTTCCCATCGAAAGAACGCCTTGTCCTCCAAATCCGGCTATAATTAATTCTTCGGTCATTGTTTTGTCTTTTTTAAGGGTTACTTTACTAATTGTCCGTCCACTTTGATGTCGCCCAAAGGGTAGTAGGGAAACATGTTTTCTTCCATCCAAATATTGGATTGGTTAGGAGTCATTTTCCAACCTGAGTTGCAGTTTGAAACAATTTCCACAAAACACAATCCTTTTTTGGCATAAGATTGCTCAAAGGCTTTGCGAAGGGCTTTTTTTGCTCTGCGCACTTCAGTAGGTTTGTGCACGGCTTGTCTGGTAACATAATGTACTCCAGGAAGATGAGCAATGAGTTCGGTAATTTTTAGGGGGTGTCCCATCATGGCTTCATCGCGGCCGTAAGGCGAAGTGGACGATTTCATATTGGGTAGGGTGGTGGGAGCCATCTGGCCTCCGGTCATTCCATAAATACCGTTATTGATAAAGATGATCACAATGTTTTCGCCACGGTTGCAGGCATGGATGGTTTCAGCGGTTCCAATGGCGGCTAAGTCGCCGTCGCCTTGGTAGGTGAAAACATATTTCGATGGCCACAATCTTTTGATGGCTGTTGCCAAAGCAGGAGCACGTCCGTGGGCTGCTTGCTGCATATCGATGTTCATAAATTCATAAGCCAATACCGAGCATCCAACAGGTGCCACACCAATGGTATCTTGAATAACTCCCATCTCTTCTAAAACTTCCATGGCTATGCGGTGGGCGGTGCCATGTCCGCAGCCTGGGCAATAGCTCAATGCCTTATCGGTCATTGCATCGGTTTTTTTGTAAACCAGATTTTCGGTTTTTATAATGTCCATTTTATTACCTCCTAAATTTTTGCTCGAAAGCGTTTAACACTTCAGTGGGATTGGGAATAATTCCGCCTGATCTACCAAAAAATTCAACCGGTGCTTTACCTTTTACATTTAGCATCACATCTTCTACCATTTGGCCTTCGCTCATTTCAACGGCCATAAATCCTTTTTTGGTTAGGGCAAGTTCCTCAATTCTTTTCTTTGGGAATGGCCAAAGGGTAATTAAACGAAATAAACCTAGTTTAATACCTTTTTCGCGAGCCAATTGCACCGTCTTTTGACAAACTCTAGCCGAAGTGCCATAAGCTACCAAAAGGTATTCGGCATCATCGCATTGAATCTCTTCAAAAATAACTTCGTTGGCTTCCATTTCCTTGTATTTGGCTTGGAGCTTATGGTTGTGATTTTCGAGTTTTTCGGGAATCAAATCCAAACTGGTGATGATGTTGCGTTCTCTGGTGGTGGGTTTTCCGGTGGTGGCCCAGCTGCCGCATTCTGCAATCACCTCAGTATCAGTACGACGGGTTATTTGAGGGAACAGCTCTACTTTCTCCATCATTTGTCCTATGGCTCCATCGCTTTGAATCATGGCAGGAATGCGGTATTTGAAAGCTACTTCAAAGGCTTTTTTTACAAAATCCGATGATTCTTGCACGCTACTTGGCGCAATCACATACATATGGTAATCGCCATGTCCTCCGCCTTTTACCGATTGAAAGTAATCGCTTTGGCTGGGCTGAATATCGCCCAATCCCGGACCTCCACGCACCACATTAATGATTAAGCAAGGAAGTTCAGCCCCCGCAAGGTAAGAAATACCTTCTTGCATGAGGCTTATTCCAGGTGAACTTGAAGAGGTAAGCACTTTTTTGCCTGTGGATGCTCCACCGTAAATCATGTTGATACTTGCAACTTCGCTTTCAGCTTGTAAAACGACCATACCGGTACGTTCCCATGGTTTTTCAACCATAAGGTATTCCAATACTTCACTTTGTGGAGTAATGGGGTAACCAAAATATCCATCGGCACCGCAGCGAATGGCGGCCTCGGCCATGGCTTCGTTACCTTTCATTAATCTTAAATCTTTCATTATAATAAGATTCTATGTTTTTAAAAAAAAATTGAATTAAACTTTTATGCGATAAACGGTGATCACGCCATCGGGGCATACCACTGCACAATTGGTGCAACCGGTGCAATTTTCACGCACTTGTTCCATGAAATGATAGCCTTTGCCATTCACCAAACGCGACATTTCTATTACTTCGGTAGGACACACAGGAATGCAGACCTCGCAGCCTTTGCATTTCTCCGTATCCACCACTATTTTTCCTTTTAATGCCATTTTCTATTTTGTTTTATTGTTACTAATTGGGAGTTATTTTATTCTTATGATTTGTGGTGCTCGTTGAAAAGCTTTAAGCGTTGCTCTAAATCGCCAAACTGGCTTTCTTTTACCAAGGAAACACAAGCACGAATTCCTTCCAAACGGTCGCTGCCGGTGATGGCCAAAGAGATGGCGCTGATGCCATAATAAACCAATTTGTTAAGCAATTCCACTCCGCTCATTCCGGGGTAACTAAAGGTGAAATAAAATCCGTCGGCAATGGGTTCGTTTTCGTCTTTATCGTAAACAATCTTAAAGCCATTATCGGTAAATAATTTCTTCATAATATGAGCTTTATGGCCATAAGCTTTTACTTGCTTCACAAAATCAAGCTCACCATCGTTGGCTGCTTTGAGAATGGCCGTAAGGGCATACTGAGCCGAATGCGAAGTGCCTGAACTCAAGGCATACAATGTACCGAAAATCATGGTATATCCAAATTTCGGATTTTTGTAAAAGCGAAGCAAATCAGGAAATTCTGACTTAAACAGATGATCTGAAATAACCATCATGCCTATACGTTGGCCAGCATAGCTGAAGGCTTTCGAGCTTGAAATAAAGAGAATGTAATCGTCGGTGTATTGCGCTACCGAGGGTTGATAAGGAGCTTGACCGGGCTTGCTGAGGTCTTTTCTAAAATCCATGGCAAAATAGGCCAAGTCTTCCATTACGATTACGCCATATTTTTTGGTAACTTCTGCAATTATTTGAAGCTCTTTTTCAGTAAAACAAATCCATGAAGGATTGTTGGGATTGGAATACAGTATCGAGCTAAAGGTATTGGTGCTTAGATAACTTTCGAGCTTATCTCGCAGTTTTTCGCCACGATATTCGTAAACGTCAAAACTGTCGTATTGAAATCCAATCACCTGCATTTGTTGCTTGTGCACAGGAAACCCTGGATCCAAGAACAACACTTTATCACGACCTGTATTAATACGGTTTAAGGTTAAAAAAGCGGCAAATCCTCCTTGCATACTTCCCACCGTGGGGATGCATCCTTCTGGAGCAACATCAATATTGATAAAGTTTTTAACGAATCGGCTAATTTCAGATTTGAGTGGGGGAATGCCGTGAATATCGGGATAAATGGCAGCTACACCTCTTTTTAAGGCGTCTATTTCGGCCTGCACTCCCACTTCAATGGGGGGCAATCCAGGGACACCCATTTCCATTCTGACGTATTTTTGGCCGCTGGCGTTTTCTATTTCGTCCACCAGTCTCTTGATTTCTCTAATGGTAGCTGTGCCTACCTCTTTCAGCCCGCTTTCTTTGATTTTCTCTGTTACAAGCTGTGCATCTATTGGGGTTTGTAGCATCGATTTGGTTTTGTATTGGTTGGCTACAAATATCTAATTATTTTTCAGAATTGCAAATATAATTTGAACAATATAACAAAACTAAACTTTTGATTTTGCTCAATCGAAAATCGCCAATAAATAGTAAAACCAATCAGAACCGCTTACTTCTCGTAAATAGTAAGTCGGTTTTTACCGTCCTTTTTAGCTGCCTTGGCGGCTCTTTTTTCTTTTAAATTCTTTTGAGGTGCTTTTTTTACAAGCTTTTCTTTTCCTTCTCCACCTTTTGATATGATCTTTAAATTTTAATGGGTTTGAAGCAATGATATACCTTATTTTATGAACAGATTTCTTTGTTTTTTATTGGTTAAAAAGGTCAAGATAATGGCATTGAAGGGTCGTGAACCAAATGTTTTTATAGAGGGTTTTGCTGTTTTCGTTGCAAAATAGTGACTAAAGGAATTTTTAGTATTTTACTTTCCATCCACGCCGTAAAATCAAAAATGCGCAACGCTTGACGTTCATTAGCGTCTTTTTCGATATGGGCAAGCTTTTCGGAGACTTTCGCCCAAAGCTTTAATCGGTCAAATTTTGAAGTAGGTGGGGTTTGATTATTTAAAAAGGTAAGCATCATTTTTTCAATCAGAAAACCTTGTCCCAGCATTTTAAGTTCTCTTTTAATAGATAGTGTTTCGTGACTTATTAAGGAAAAATTTCCAGTATCATAAGCAATCATCAACTTGATAAGCCTAAAAGTACGGTAAAGTGGAAGACTATGATAGTCCTTTACTTTGAAAACAATCATATTAAGAAACTTACTGGCTTTAGTGAGCTCATGGTTTCCAAAGGAAATAATAGCCGCATAAAGACAAATTTCTGCCTGACGTACACGGCTTAGCAGATGAAGTTTGTTTTCAACTAAATCATTAAGTTCGTTCATTTTGGACTCGGAAAGTTGAAAAAATCCTCGATCTATTTGAGGGAATTGTTCGTATAAAAAAACGAGACATTTCACATTAGCGTTATAATTTACAGAGGGGCTATGAAGTATTTTTAATTGATTAATAAAATAGGACATTCCATCGTAATTTTTAATACTCCGCAAGCTATCCAAAACGCCTTCAATGGTAAGCAAATAATACATTGGAGGATTGTTCCATAGATGTCGGTTGTTTTCAAAAAGAGAATTAAGCTCAATAAATGAACGTAAAGCCGACTCGTAATCTCCTACGCTGATTAAGTAATTGGCCTGAAAAAGTTGATGAAATTTATTGATTTCAAAGTTTGCGATATTAGAGGATGATACAATACTCATTTCACTTACTACCAAGTCGTTAAGCTTTTGTTTCTGTTCCTGAGTGCGAACATTTCCTTGGTGAACCAACCGATACTTCAATAATTCATAGATTGAAGATTGAACGTTAGTTTTTTTAATGATGTTGATTATTTCATTGATTTTAAACTGTTTTGATAATATTTCTTTCTCATTTACCAAAGGAAAATTTAAAGCCAATAAGTATTCCAACTCTAATTTTGAAGCCAGAAGTAATGCATAATAATTTTCTCGCTCTTGAGCCTTTTCTATGGTTTTGGTAAGTAAATTAAAGCTGTCGTCGTAGAGTGATTTCTCAAATAAAATTCGGGCTTTTAGAATTTCGTTGAACAAATAATAGTAACTATCTTGTTCTTTACGAAGATCGAGAAGGGTATTTAATAAAATTTGGTAAAGATATTTAGCTGTGGAGTCAAAGGAATTTTCTTCTGTAAGCTCTGAAAATTGATCTCTCAAGTAAGTTGCGCTGATGTCTTTCTGACCTGAAATTAAATCAAATAAAATCAGATAACCTGATTTCTTATTTCTATTTTGAGAAGCCATTTTAAAAGCTCTTTTCTCGTGTTGTGTCATGGAATTGACCAAGGAAATTAAGGATTCTGATTTTGTCATAAAACATTATTTCATTAACAGATTATAATTTTGTTGTTTTGATTGATTGCAAAATAGCAGCGTTTGGATAAATACTAAAAAGGAACAAAGTTACAATATTACAAATACTAAAATAGATAAAAAAATAAAACTATAATAAACAGAAAATAAGATATATAAGAAATTTATTAGTAATAATATATTAATTTATAATTATCAGAATTATATAATTATAGTCGTTTGATTTGCTTTAATTAAATTATCTTTGCGAACCTTTAGTTTTAATTCAATGTTATTTTATAATTAAATAAATCATACATTTATGCAAAGTATTATAGTGGTAGGAAGTTGCAATACTGATATGGTCATTAAAAGCGATCGATTGCCCATCCCCGGGGAAACCATTATTGGTGGGTCTTTTTTTATGAACCCAGGAGGCAAAGGAGCCAATCAAGCCGTGGCAGCCGCTCGACTTGGAGGTAAGGTAACTTTTGTTTCCAAAACTGGAAATGATGTATTTGGTAAGCAGTCAGTAGTATTGTATAATCATGAAAACATCAATACTGAGTTTATATTTTCCGATTCAAAACTTCCTAGCGGAGTTGCTCTTATTAATGTAGATGCTTATGGTGAAAATAGCATTGTAGTAGCCTCTGGGGCCAATGCTAATCTTAAACCGGCTGATATTGAAATCGCTTCCAAAGCCATTGAAGAAGGCGATATTATACTGATGCAGTTAGAAATTCCCATAGAAACAGTGGAATATACAGCAAAGAAAGCTTTTGAAAAAGGTAAAAAGGTAATTTTAAATCCTGCCCCCGCTCAAGCCCTTTCTGATACATTGCTTAAGCAAATAGATATTATTATCCCAAATAGAAACGAAGCGGAAATACTTTCCGGAATTAAGGTGGTAGAAATGGAATCGGCCCAAGAAGCCGCCAAGGTTATTGCCCAGAAAGGGGTAAATACAGTAATAATAACTTTGGGTAATAAAGGGGCTTTGATTTTTGACCAAGGCGAATTTAATTTTGTACCTGCCCTTGTGGTTGAACCCGTAGATACTACTGCCGCCGGTGATACTTTTTGTGGTGCATTTAGTGTAGGCTTAGCCGAAGGAAAATCCCTCATTGAGGCAGTGCAATTTGCTGTGAAAGCGTCTGCCATTAGCGTAACTCGAATGGGAGCTCAATCTTCCTCTCCTTATCGTACTGAACTCGCACATTTTTAACAACTGCTAAAAAGCAAATTATATGAAAGCTAAAGTTTTATCGACATTAAGTAAGATAATAAATATTCATCTGATTTTGTTGATATTGATTCTTATATCACCCAATATCTATGCTCAAACTTCTGCAAAAGTTTTGATAAGTGGAACTGTGGTTGACAATTTGAATGGGGAACCCCTTCCAGGCGTTAATGTTTTAGTAAAAGAGCATAAATTAGGAACGGTTACTGATGTGAACGGGAAATTTAGTCTGGAGGTGCCTAAAGATGCCGTATTGATATTCTCGTATGTGGGTTTTGAAAGCTACACTTTAGTTGCACTTGAAAATAAAAATGTTAAAATCAAAATGATTTCAGCGGTAACCGCTCTTGACGACTTGGTGGTTATAGGCTATGGCAGTACAACTAAGAAAGAAACTACGGGAAGCATTGCCACTGTTAAAAAGGAAGACTTTAACCGCGGCGCTTATAACAATCCTTTGGCCTTACTACAAGGAAAGGTTGCGGGTTTAACCATAGTTAAGCCTCAAGGAGCCGATCCTTTAGCAGGTTATAATGTTTTGTTGAGGGGAACCAATACCCTCACCTCTGGACAAGGTCCATTGGTAATTATTGACGGTGTGGCTGGTGCCAATATTAAAAATATTAGTCCAGAAGAGATTGAGACTATGGATATATTAAAAGATGGTGCAGCGGCTGCCATATACGGAACTAGAGGTTCTAATGGGGTTATCATTATTACTACAAAACGGGCTAAGTCAGGTTTTACTAAACTCGAATACAATTTTCAAATTTCAGTACAAGCGTTTCCCCGTAAAGTTGAAAATCTTAATAGCGAAGAATTTACCGCTTCCATTAATCAATATGCTCCTAATAAGGCTACGTTGCTATATGGAAATAGCACTGATTGGTTTAAGGAAATAACCAGAAGTGCCCCTCTAAGCCAAAAACATAATTTGGCCATCACAGGTGGTACAGAATCCTTTTCGCACCGTACCACCATGTACATTGAAAAGTCCGATGGGCTTCTTAAAGATAATGAGTCTAATAGATACATCTTACGCACCAATGTAAATCAGAAAATGATGGACAACCATCTTATTGTCGATTATAACCTTGGTTACAGCATGAGAAATTATAGACCGGCAAATTACGATTTATTCTACCAAGCATTTATTCGAAATCCCACGAGTGCTGTATATGATCCATCGAATCAGTATTCTGGTGGTTATACTGTACTCGAAGGAATAGATTACTACAATCCTGTGGCCATGCTTAATGAAAGAGACCGACAAGGGAAAACCAACGATGCCAGTGGTAATGTGCAAGCAAAATTGAATCTGTTTAAAAATATATCTTGGATTAATTTTGTATCCTTTGAGCAATCGGAATGGGAAAGCATATCGTATAGAACAAAGTATTATCCGTCAATGTTGGGAAAAGGAGGGGAAGCAGAAATAGAAAACGGTCGTAACAATACGCTACAATATGAAACTACGGTAAACCACAGCGCTTCAAAAGGTAAAAACAAATTACAAACCCTAATTGGTTATTCATTTCAGGAGCAAAACCTGAACACTTCTTATATGGTCAACTCGGGCTTTGATAGCGATTTATATGGACCAAATAATATAGCCGCCGGCTCTGCTCTCGGTATTGGCAAAGCAGAGATGGGATCGTATCGCGAAAAAAGCAGACTTATTTCATTCTTTGGTAGAGCTATTTATAATTACGATGAACGCTACTTAGCCACCTTATCTCTACGCCGAGAAGGCTCTTCAAAATTTGGTGAAAATAATAAATGGGGTTGGTTTCCTGCTGCAAGTTTGGGCTGGAGAATCAACAGAGAATCGTTTATGACCAATGTTAAATGGGTGAATGATATGAAACTCAGAGTTGGTTACGGGGTTACTGGAAATCAAAATTTTGACAGCTATAAGTCACAAATCATGATGGGTATCGCTGGCAAGTTTTTGTATAATGGCGAATGGATCAATACCTATCAACCAACTTCTAACCCTAATCCAGATTTGCGCTGGGAGAAAAAGCAAGAGTTCAATGTCGGAGTCGACTTTTCGCTTTTCAAAAATCGCATCGGAGGTGCAATCGAATACTACAACCGCTTTAGTACAGATTTGCTTTATACCTATAATGTACCTTACCCTCCTTATATATATCCCGAACTTTTTACCAATGTAGGAACCATAAGCAATCAAGGTGTTGAGTTGACATTGAATGTACAAGTCATTAAAAAACAAAATTTTAGATGGAATTCAACCCTTATTTTCAGTAAAAATTCCAATAAATTGGTTAAATTTTCTAACGATGAATTTACTAGTAAATATATAGAAACCGGTTGGCTCGGTGGACCTTTCCCTCTTTATAGTCAGCGTGTTGAAGAAGGAAAACCCTTAGGAACGTTTTATGGCCCAGTTTGGCTAGGGATAGATGAGAATGGTTTAGATTTGTTTAAAAATGCCAATCCAGTGGGAAAAGTGGATCCAGAGGATTGGGAGGAGATTGGCAATGCCAATCCTTTTTGTAACTTAGGATGGAGTAATTCAATGGGCTATAAAAATTGGGATTTAAATATGTCGTTTCGGTCAAGTATTGGGGGCAAGGTGCTCAATATGTATCGATTGTATTATGAAAATTGGACGAGTTTAGGACGTAACATTGTTCATACCCAGTACGAAAATCCTGAGTTTATGGGTAGTGGACAATACTCGTCAAAGTATTTAGAAAGTGGAACGTATTTGAAACTCGATAATATCTCCTTAGGTTATAATTTTAAAACTAAAATAAAGTACGTCAATAGTATAAGAGCCGAATTCGTTGTTCAAGATGTATTTACTTTAACAGGGTATAAAGGGCTTGATCCTGAAGTTAATTTGAGTGGTTTGGAACCTGGAATAGAATATCTATATTACTATCCGCGTTCCACAACATTTACTTTTGGTTTAAACGTTACGTTTTAATTTAAAATTCAGTAGAAATGAAGATTATAAATAAAATTACCGCATTCTCTCTACTTGGTTTAGCTATATTAATTGGCTCGTGTACCAAATTGGATGAAGAAGTTTACAGCGATATTCCCATCGATAAGTTTTTTACCAATGAGCAAGCGGTGCTCATGAATGCCGGACGGGCTTACACCAAATTGCAGCGTTATCCTGAAGAGTTTAGCCTGTGGACGCTAACTGAATTGGCTTCTGATGAGTTGGTGGCTCCGGGTCGTGACGATGGTTTTGTGTGGGATAATGGTCGTTGGGACGAAGTACATACCCACCAGATCGATCCCAATAATAAAATTTTGACCTTAGCATGGAATTCCGTTTTTGAAGGCATAAGTGCTTGTAACGAAATTATTTATGAAACAGAAGAAACCGAAATCACTTTCCCCGAGAAAGATAAAATTGTAGCCGAAATTAAAATTTTAAGAGCTTATTTTTACTATTTAGGTATGGACAATTGGGGAAATATCCCTTTTGCTACTGATTTTACCAACAAAAACTTGCCACTTCAAAAAAATAGACAATATATTTTTAATTTTATTGAGTCCGATATTAAAGCCAATATTCCGCTGCTTCAAACCATTCCAACTACGGCCAATTATGGACGTGTAACTCAAGGAATGGCTTATACCCTTTTGGCTAAACTCTATCTCAATGCTCAAGAATGGATTGGGCAAGCAAAATATGAGCAAGCCATAGCTGCCTGCGATAGCGTAATAACAAAGGGTAATTATAGCATTGAAGATGACTATTTTGCCAACTTTAAAGTAACCAACGAAAATTCATCCGAAAATATATTCGTCATCCCTATGCATTCGGTTTATACCAAAGACCGGTTTTATTGGTACACACTCACTTTGAATGATGCCAGCCGTGCCACTTTCAATTTTAAAGGTCAAATGTGGGATGAATTTGTGCTTGAGCCTGGCTATTTGGATAAATATGCCTCTAACGATTTGCGCAAAAATGCCTTCCTATTCGGTCAGCAAAAAGACAAAAACGGTAATGATATTATTATTGATGGCGAGCCTTTTATCTATACCACCACCATTGCCAACTATATGGCACGCAAAAAATGGGAAGGTGCCCGCTGTGCTAAATACGAGTATCAGCCTGATTTGGAGTATTATACCACCGATATGGAAAATGATTTTGTTTTGTTTCGCTATGCCGATGTGCTTTACACCAAACTTGAGGCTCTTTATCGTCTCGGTCGAGGTGCTGAAATGCTGGGCAATGCTGAGTTGCAAAAAATTAGAACCCGCGCTCAATTGAATCCTTTACAAGCCTCTGATTTAACCGACGAAGAATTGCTTAACGAATTTGGCCGTGAGTTTGCCTGGGAAGGCCGCCGTAGGCAAGACATGATTCGTTTTGGAAAATGGGGATCCACTTGGTGGAATAAACCTCCTTCCGGATCGAGTGCTAAACTATTTCCCATTCCACAATCCGTTTTGAGTACAAACTCCAATCTGGTTCAAAATCCATAATTCATGAGAATAAACCAAAGTTTAATATTGCTCATTTTTGTTTGTCTGATTTCCTTCGCAACTCAGGCACAAAAAGCTCATATTCAGAAAAATCCATCCATCGATGTGGCTGTTCTACGCGATAAAATTGCGGGTGCCTGGATTGGACAAATGATTGGAAATATGTATGGCTTGCCCCATGAAAATAAATATGTGAATGCGCCTGGACTGGAAAAATGGCCCTATGGTTACAGCAAAAGTCTCGATAAGCTGAAAAAGTACGAAGGCGCTTTTTCCGACGACGACACCGATGTGGAATACATGTATCTTCTTCAAATGCAGAAATTTGGCCCCGAACCAACCTATTCACAGCTTCGCGATGCCTGGATGTATCATATTCGCGACCGGGTCTGGCTGGCCAATAGGGGAGCCCTGGGGCTGATGCATTTTGGTTACTCTCCGCCCTATACCGGCGACAAAAACCTAAACCCCCATTGGTTTCAAATCGATCCGCAGCTCATCAACGAAATTTGGGCGTTCACAGCACCGGGAATGGTTCAATATGCCGCCGACAAGTCCGACTGGGCTGCGCGAATTACCAGCGACGATTGGGGTGTGGAACCAACTTTATTCTATGGTGCCATGTATTCTGCTGCATTCTTCGAAAACGATATGACTAAACTCATCGGGATTGGTCTGAATGCCTTGCCGGAAAACGGTCGCTTCAGAGCCACCGTGAACGAAATGATTGCCTTGCACAAAAAACATCCCCAAAAATGGCAGGATGCTTGGCAGGAAATGGCACAGAAATACTATATCGACGAGCCAGACCTCACCAAAACCATTTGGAATGCCAACTTGAATGGCGCCTGCGCAGTTTTGGCTATACTTTATGGAGAGAATAATTTTCAACGAACTCTCGATTTATCCTGTGCTATGGGTTTCGATGCCGACAATCAGGCCGCAACTATTGCTGGGCTAATGGGGATTATTTTGGGTTTTAACCAATTGCCAGCCAATCTTTATTTACCTATCGAAGGCTGGGAAAAACCATTTAACGATAACTATATCAACGTTACCCGTTACGACTTGCCCAATGCTAAAATCTCCGCCATCATCGATAATACGGTGGAAGAAACCATTGAGCTGGTAGTTAAAAACGGGGGGAAACTCAGTACAAAAAATGGGAAGCAAATGCTGCAAATCAATAGCGATGCTAAGTTTCAGGTGCCCTTAGAATTCAATATTGGCCCTTTGCCTCAGATAGAAACAGGCGATAAGGTTGATTTTCGGTTTTATACCGAAGCCAATAAAGCCTATGACTGGAGTTTGATAGCTGGACAATTGCCCCCAGGACTCAGTTTTGATAAGGGGAAATTGACCGGAACTGCTGTTCAATCAGGTTATTACAATATCACTTTGCAATTGGCCAATGAGGGCAATAAAATTTCTCACGATTTTACATTGCTTGTTCGGGAGAAAAATATAGCTCCCACCGCCGACACTATTTTTGCCAATGTGCGCAATTTGAACCAAAAAGTGCTCGATTCCTGTTGGTACACCTTTGGCAAATCCATGTATGCCACTCAGGTTGATGTAATTAACGATGGAAAAACCCGTGGTTCCGGCTCCGTTTTTTATAGCTTAGCTGCAAAAGCCAAAATACCCAAAGTCGATTATTACGGATATGGCTGGAAAGAACCCCAAAAAATAAGCATGGTGGCATTTCACACCGGATGCATGGAAGAATTTGGGGGCTGGTTTACATCTCTTAATGTGCAGTATATGAACGAAGAAGGAAAATGGATTTCTGTGGAAAAACTTACCATAGAGCCCGCTTTACCTAAAACGGATATTGTTTATTATCAACCCCATTTTGTGGAGTATGTGATGTCGTTCAATACCATAGAAACCAAAGCCATCAGAATTATCGGGGATGCAAAAATCGAAAATCACTGGAATAAGTACACAAAAAATGTATCTGGTTTTACTTCAATTACAGAATTAAAAGTTTATCCTTAAATCTATAACTATGACAAATAATAATCATTTCATTCAATTAATATTACTTCCAGTTTTCCTGATGTTTATGACTGGTTTTTCGGGTTGTACCTTGAAAAATGCAGATAATCAGAAACAATCGGCAGGACAGGAAAAAGGAGATTTACAGCTAACTCCAGAGCAACTCAAAGATAAGATTGCTGGTGGTTGGGCTGGTCAAACCATTGGAGTGGTTTATGGTGCTCCCGTTGAGTTTAAATACCAAGGAGCAATCATACCTGACTATCAGATTATTCCATGGCGCGAAGGTTATGTGAAGTATTGGTGGGATAAAAAACCAGGCCTTTTCGACGATATCTATACCGACTTAAACTTTGTAAATGCCTTCGAGATTCATGGGATGGAAGTGCCCATGGATACCATTGCAAACCATTGGGCTAATACCGCTTACCATTTGGCTCATGCCAATCAGGCCAGCCGTTACAATATACTTCAGGGAATTATGCCTCCGCAATCGGGAAATTGGAAAAACAATCCTCATGCCGATGACCTTGATTTTCAGATAGAAGCAGATTTTATTGGGCTTATGGCTCCCGGAATGGTAAATCAAGCCACCGAAATTGCTGACAGAGTTGGTCACATTATGAACAGTGGCGATGGTTGGTATGGTGGCGTTTATGTCTCGGCTTTGTATTCCCTTGCTTTTACCACAAACCGGCCAAACGAAATAGTGGAACAAGCCATCAAAACCATTCCTGAAGGCACCCAGTTTCGCCAATGCATCGACGATGTGATTCAGTGGCATAAAGAAAATCCCAACGATTGGAAAGCTACTTGGTTTCAAGTTCAGAAAAAATGGGATAAAGACGTGGGCTGTCCCAAAGGCTGCTACCTTTCATTCAACATTGATGCTAAAATAAATTCGGCTTATGTTACCATTGGACTTCTCTATGGCGAAGGCGATTTTACTAAATCCATAGATATATCAACCCGTTGTGGTCAAGATGCCGATTGCAATCCGTCCACAGTGGGAGGCGTTTTAGGGGTTATGTTGGGATATTCTCAAATACCTGCTTTCTGGCTCAAGCCCCTGCAGGAAATCGAAAATCTAAACTTTGAAGGAACGCCCATGTCGTTGGCCAAAGCCTACGAGTTGAGCTATAAACACGCCGAAAAACTAATATTGAAAAATGGCGGAAAAGTAGATTCTAAGCAAATCGTCATTCCCTACCAACAAGCTGTAGCTGTGGCATTTGAACAGAATTTTGAAAAAACATTCCCTATTCTGCGCGATAGATTCGATAAATCATTTACGGATGAACTTAGGTATGAATTTACAGGAAACGGCTATATCTTTTATGGCAATTTGGTGAAAAACGCTAAAATTGATCGTGATTATATCGACAGAGTTTCCAAAAGAGTGGGCTCAGAAGTTTTTGGACTGGCCGAACCAAATGATCTTTATGTGGCTCAACTTGAGATATATATCGATAATGTTTTAGACGAAACCGTTAAGCTTCCCATGAAAAACACCTCACGGCGTTTAGAGCCAGCTTGGAAATACAATCTGGTAGAAGGAAAACATACCGTTCGCCTGAAATGGGTAAATCCGCATCCCGACTACGAGATAAGAATCAACGATATTGTGGTTTATTCCGAAAAACCCGCTGCATCTAATTTACCTTTAACCAATCAGTTATGAGAAAAATAGTCCAAAAAATATCGACAATTTGTTTAGTGGTTCTTTGGCTCATTGGGCTGCCCGTTTCTATGGTGGCACAAGAGAAAATTCAACAACTTACCATGTCGCCCGAAACCTTGAAAGACAAGATAAAAGGGGGCTGGGCGGGTCAAACCATAGGTGTTACCTATGGCGGTCCCACCGAATTCAGATTCAAAGGCACCATGATTCAGGATTATCAGCAAATGGTTTGGTACGATAGCTATATCGAAGATATCTATAAAGAGGATCCTGGTCTTTACGACGATGTGTATATGGATCTAACCTTTGTGGAAATCATTGAACGACTAGGAGTTGAAGCTCCTGTTGATTCTTTTGCACTGGCTTTTGCCAATGAAGATTACAAACTATGGCATGCCAATCAGGCTGCCCGCTATAATATTCTCAATGGAATTATGCCTCCCGCATCAGGCCATTGGAAAAACAATCCGCATGCCGATGATATTGACTTTCAGATCGAAGCCGATTTTGCCGGACTTATGGCTCCTGGAATGATAAATTCTGCTTCAGAAATCTGCAATAAAGTGGGTCATATTATGAATTATGGTGACGGATATTATGGGGGTGTTTTTGTGGCAGCCATGTATGCCGCTGCTTTTGCTTCGGACGATGTTAACTACATTATTGAGCAGGGTTTAAAACCCATTCCACCACAATCCAAATTCTATCAAGCCATCACGGATGTTATAAAATGGCATAAGCAATATCCAGACGACTGGAAAAAATGTTGGTTTGAATTTGAAAAAAAGCATACCAGCGAAAAAGGCTGCCCCGAAGGGGTGTTCAATGCTTTTAATATTGATGCTTCAGTTAATTCAGCTTACGTGATTATTGGCTTACTTTATGGAGATATGGATTTACTTAAAACCATGGATATCGCCACCCGCTGTGGGCAAGATTCAGATTGCAATCCTGCTACTGCAGCAGGTATTTTAGGGGTAATTTCTGGTTATGATAAGATTCCTAATTTTTGGAAACCAGCCATTGAAAGAGTTGAAGATGTAGAATTTCCGTATTCATCTCTTAGCTTAAACCAAATTTACGATTTGAGTTATAAACATGCCTTAAAAATGATAGCGTCAAATGGGGGTGAAATCACCAAGAAAACAATTACCATTCCCTACCAGCAACCAAAAATGGTTCCCTATGAAGAGTCCTTTGAGGGTTTATTTCCTGTAAAAGAATTGTTGGTGCGCACCGAACACCTCGACAACAATATTAAAATAGACTTTGAGGGTACAGGGATTGTAATTTTGGGAAATGTAAAAAGCCAGTGCAGCATTGCTAAAAGCACTTATGTAGCCCAACTTGAAATTTATATCGATGGGGTGAAAACGGATGCATTTCCCATGCCCTACGATTACATTGTGCGCAAATACGATATTTACCACAACTATAATATTGCACCGGGAAAACACCAGATTGAAGTTAAATGGGCGAATCAAAATCCCGACTTTAGAATTTATTTTAAATCCTATGTGGTTTATGATAATAAACCTTTAATTTCACCATTTAAATTCTAAAGAAGAATGCTGATTAACCGAAAAATATATCTTTTCATTTGGATGGCACTTCTCGGAGTAGCTGTAATGACATCACTATTTTCATGTACCGAAAAGGAAGATATTATTAAAGAGGATCCTCCTAAACCTTTTGAACGATTAATCAAAGAACAAAAATTTAGAAGTACGGCAATGAGCTATGATATTAATTATCAGGTGCTTCTTCCTGCTGAATACGAAAATTCGACCGATTCATTTCCAGTTGTTTATCTTCTTCATGGTCTTGGTGACGACGAAACCGCATGGACCATTGGTGGCCTTTTGCAATATTATGTTGATTTGTATGCTGCCACTTCTGTACCAATGATTTACGTCATGCCTGAGGGTTTTAATTCTTATTATGTGAACAGATACAATAAACCCAAGAATTATATGCACATGTTTGCCCATGAGTTGGTTCCTTTGATCGATTCCTTGTATCGGACTAAAAGAAGTGCAAGCCAAAGGGCGGTGATGGGTTATTCCATGGGAGGATATGGTGCTTTTATTTTACCTGTAAAAAATCCTGAGATTTTTAAAACAGGAGTAGTGTTAAGTATGTCGTTTCGTACCAATGAGCAATATCTGAGCGAACCACAAAACGTTTACGATTACCAATGGAGTCCTATTTTTGGTGGCGGTGGTGCTACAGGTCAAGCCCGATTTACGGAGTATTTTAAACAGCATAGCCCTTTTCAATTTCTTCTTAATCCCGCTGATCAATCTTTGCAAGGGCTCAACCTGCTTTTTGACTGTGGTGATGATGAGGAGTCGCTTTCGTTTACCAATAATGAACTGCATCAGATGCTCAATGATAGGAATATAGCGCATGAGTATCGTATGAGATCTGGGGGACACGAATGGAGTTACTGGCGCAAATCGTACTATGAAGCCTTAAAATTCATTAGTTATGCCGTTCAGCAAATTCCATATCCCGACCAAAGTGATCCTGTTGAAATTGGAACCATCATTGCTGATAACAAAATTTTGCAGGATACTTTAGCAAATTATCAACTAAATTATCGTCTTGTATTGCCCGATAATTATCTTTCGACAACCAACAATTACCCTGTTCTCATTATCCTACATCAGATGGAAAACGATATGAACACTGCATCAAAAAATATGCTCTCTCTTCTGGTGAACCAAATGAATGCTAATAAATTGAGCCAGTCGATCTTGGTTGAAATTCCCTTGTCGGCATCTTCTGCTTCAATACCTTCATCTGCAATTGAGGCCTTAATTGCTGAGTTGAAAACTGATTTTAGGGTGGCAAACGACAGCAAGAAATGGGTGCTTTTAGGAAATGGTAATGGTGGAAAAATGGCTTACAATTGTGGTCAATCGCTTCCAACTTCAATTGGGACTTGTTTGCTTTTTGATGCCAATCTGCTTAGTCCTTTCAACCCCCAAAATCAAAATCAAAAATATTATCTCGATATTTGCGATAAAGGAGCCAATTATCAAGTCAATAATCAATTGTATAGTAAGTTAAGAGAAAATAATATTCCTTATGAGTATCGCATTCGTCAAGGCACAACTACTGAGAACGACTTCTTAAAAGGAGTGTATGAGTCTGTTCCATTTATTCACCAACAAATTCATTAAGCTCATGAGTAAAGAAAAGTTTTTGTTGGTAATACTACTTTGGATAAGCATCCATTTTCAAGCTTTTGGTCAGTTGACACTTATTGAAAGCTTGAGTATGTATAGTAACATTCTCAACAAAGAAATTCGTTTTTCAATTTTATTACCCTCCGATTATTATAAAAACACTGATAAATATTCGACCGTTTATTTATTGCACGGTTTAGGCGATAATGAAAGTTCGTGGATCGAATATGGTGAAATTGACCAAATAGCGAAACAGCTTTGGGCTGAAAACGAAATCATTCCCATGATTTTTGTGATGCCCCAAGGGTTTAACTCGTATTATTCAAACACCTACGATTCCACCTTCATGTACCGCGATATGTTTACCAAGGAGCTTGTTCCTTATATCGATGGTCATTATCGTACCCTCTCAAACCGAAATCATCGTGCTTTGCTGGGTTACTCCATGGGTGGGTTTGGAGCCATGTCGCTTGCTCTTAAAAATCCAGAATTATTTAGTATTTCTGTACCAATGAGCATGTCTGTGCGTACTCAAGACCAGTATGAAACTGAAAATGCCGAGGAATGGGATCAGCAATGGGGTAGCATTTTTGGAGGTGTCGGAACAAACGGAACTGACCGAATAACAGACTTTTATAAAGCCAATAGTCCGTTTTATTTGCTGCCTAAATATAAGAACGCTGCCCATGAATCGTTACGTTTTTATCTATTTAATGGCGACCGAGAACATACTTTAGCCAAAAGTAATGAAGAGCTTCATGTGTTAATGCGAAACTTGGGAATCTCCCACCAATACAAAGTGGGTAAAGGTGGTCATAGCTTTTCTTTTTGGAGAACTTCCATGCCCGATGCCCTGCGTTTTATAAGCGATGGCTTTGAAAATAAAACCTATCGTGGCGACCGTACAAACCAGCTCAATTTAAAACCACTTGACCCAAAACAATGGAATGAAATTCAGTACCGTGACGAGAATTTTCAGGTTTATTTGCCCAATGATTACGATAAAACCACCCGCCAATATCCTGTTTTATATATCCTTGGCAAATTCGAACCCGCCGAAATGAGGCAGATTGCAGAATTATCCAATTCGCTTTCGTCAGCTTATCAAATTCCAGAATTAATAATTGCCTTTGTATCAGGCAACAGTTGGTACAAAATTAAATCGAACATGGAGTTTATCTCCGAAAAATATAGAATCCGCAAGGGTTTTCGATTCAAGGCCGTATTGAGTTATAAAGAATCCGTTTTGCTTAGCTCGTTGCCACAGATTGAAAAAGAAGAGTTCCGAGTGCTCGTTTTTGCAAATTCCACCATGACACCATCGCAGGCACAAACTTTTTCCAATCCCGCCGAACGAAAAGTCTTCGACAGAACTTCACTGTTTTTGTCGCAACCATCTGGGGGAGATTTTTACGAAGGTTTTGGCGATGCACATGTCTTGCTGCGCGACAAGGATATTTCGCACGAATACAGGGTGAGAGAAGGGAAGGACGAGTTTAAATGGTTTTTGCAGGAATTGCCTGATATATTGAACTTTACTTTTGAAGGTTATCATAAATAGTATTAACAATTAAAACTTAAAAAGATGTTTATAGTAGGAAGTTACACATTGGCAGTAGTGCTCGCATTTATTACCATGCTTAGTTGGGGTAGCTGGGGAAATACCCAAAAGCTGGCGGCTAAAACCTGGCGTTACGAGTTATTCTATTGGGACTACGTAATTGGTATTGTCTTGTTTTCAACCCTAATGGCCTTTACCTTAGGTAGTTTTGGAGAACATGGCCGGAGTTTTATTCCTGATATTATGCAAATCAGCGGAGAAAATTTTGGCAGTGCATTTTTCGGTGGAATCGTTTTTAATGCGTCAAATATTTTGCTTTCGGCTGCAATCTCTATTTCGGGCATGGCCATTGCGTTTCCGCTCGGCGTGGGATTGGCTCTGGTTCTGGGCGTTTTCATCAACTATTTCGGAGCTCCAGCTGGCGACCCTGTGACTTTGTTCATGGGTGTTGGTTTAATTATGGTGGCGCTCATATTCAATGGAATAGCTGCTGGTAAGATGAATTCCGGCAAAAAAGGCACTTCCACTTCCAAAGGAATCTGGATTTCCTTAGTGGCGGGTATTCTTATGTCGGTTTTTTACCGATTTGTTGCTGCTGCGGTTGACTTAGATAATTTTGAAAATCCTATGGAAGGAAAAGCTACCCCCTACACTGCCGTATTTATTTTTGCTTTAGGTATGTTGGCGAGCAACTTTATCTTCAATACCTTACTTATGAAAAAACCTTTTGTTGGGGCTCCTGTTTCTTATAGCGACTATTTCAAAGGGTCACTTTCTACCCATTCTGTGGGATTACTCGGTGGTATGATCTGGGGTTTGGGAACCTCCCTAAGCTACATCGCCTCTGGTACTGCGGGTGCAGCAGTTTCTTATGCATTGGGTCAAGGGGCAACAATGGTAGCCGCTTTTTGGGGCGTCTTTATTTGGAAAGAATTTAAAGGTGCTAGCCCTAAAGTAAATTGGTTACTGGCGTTTATGTTCGTGCTTTTTATCTTGGGCTTAGGGTTTATTATTGTAGCTGGAAATCAATAAACCTAAAATTGTTTACCCAAATGAAAAATAGTACCTCCGAAAAATCCTGTTTTACATCCTCCTTAAAGGGGGTGAATACTTCTCGAATCTTGAGTTAGAAATCAGTTTTACAAATATTTAATTTTATATAAACCCTAAATAGTTCTTTAATAATCAACATTTTATAAACAGTTAAATTTTACATTATGAAAAAATCCATTTATTTATTTATGATTGCAGCTTTTGGAATTACTGCAACTTTTTCTTCATGCAAAGAGGATCCTATCGTAGAGGAACCCATTGTTGTGGTGGCTTCGCCCATTAAAACCATTAGCGTTGTTTACGACGATGGAGTTGATTTATATTCCTTTAATTACAATGCTTCCTCTAAAAAAATTGATTCAATTCAAAATTTTTGGAATGATGAACTGGACAAAACTATTGTCTATGATTATTCTGTTGCAGGTAAGTTGACCATCATATCAGGCACAGATGAGACTGAATATGAATTGAATGCTAACGGATATGCTACAAAAGAAATTTGGAGCAGCGACGAATGGGCAGCCTTCGAGTATAACGCAGACGGATATTTGGTTAAAATCATAGAGCATTGGGGCGATGCCGACCATTTAAAAATGGAAGCCGTAGTTACCAATGGTAACATTATGAAACATACCACCTACGACGATGATGGCGTAACTATGAAAAAAATCAAAGAATTTGTTTACACCACAGGTGATAATGTAAACGAAATTCATCAAGCCAGCATGATCGACAACAATACCAAACCTATTGGTAATCTTTTTGGAAAACCAAGTAAAAAATTGGTTGATAAATTGAATTATTGGGATCCTCGTGAAAGCCCAATTGTGGTTAAAACCACCACGATTACCTATATGTTTGACGCTAAAAACCGTCCTACTGCAATTACTAGAACTGGTGCTAATTGGCAAGAGGTATTTAATTACACTTACGTAGAATAGTTTATTTTTAAAGGGTTAATAAACTATAATCTAAATTGCTCCCCAGTTTCTGGGGGGCAATTTTTCTAAAGCCAGTTTTAGGTTTCTATATTACAGAACTACGCATTAAATGAATCTCGAGAAGGATTCCATTGAAATAGCAAAACATTGATAATTATTAATATACCACGATGATGTCGAAAAAAATTAAAGGTTTACTAAGTGGAATTATTGTTTTCCTTATTATTCTTTTTCTTCCGGAGCCTGCAGGAATGAGTGTGGCCGCAAAAAATGCAGCAGCCGTTTTGGTACTCATGTCTATTTGGTGGATCACCAATGCCATTCCAATTTATGCTACTGCCTTGATGCCTGTTGCTTTGTTTCCGTTACTCAAAATTCTTCCAGCCAGTCAAACCGTTCAAAACTATGGGCATAACTATGTATTGATGCTTTTGGGGGGATTTATTCTGGCTCAATCCATCGAAAATCAAAATCTCCACAAGCGAATTGCTCTGGTTCTCATCAACGCTTTTGGTACCAGCCGCCAGAAAATTATCCTCAGCATCATGTTGGCAACGGGATTTTTATCCATGTGGATTGCCAATGTAACAGGAGCCCTGCTCATGCTTCCCATTGCCACCGCTATAATTCTTAAAGAAGAAACCGATACCAATTCGTCAAAAAATTTCTCTGTGGCTCTTATGCTGGGGGTTGCCTATTCCGCAACCATCGGAGGCGTTGGAACCCTTATTGGCTCGCCCACCAATCTCATTCTCATAGGTATTTTGGAAAAATTATTCCCCGAAGCTCCTCCCATCACGTTTTTTAGCTGGTTAAAAATTGGTCTTCCTGTTACAGTGGTGCTCATGCCCGTTACCTGGTATTACCTGGTTAAATATTTTCGTATTGAAGGAAATTTGAGCGAAAATCAAACAGTAATAAAAGACGAACTGAAATCGCTGGGCAAAATGTCGGCGGGGGAAAAAGGAGTTACCTGGGTGTTTTTAGTCGCTATTTTTGGCTGGGTTTTTAGAGAAGGTTTTGTGTTTGGCGACACCGTGATACCGGGTTGGGCTGCTCTGACTGGTTTGGAAGAGTATGTACACGATAGCACAGTGGCCATTTTCGCTGTAATCCTCCTTTTTATGTATCCTGTGGGAAAAGACAAACGACTTATCGACTGGAAATCTGCCAGCCAAATTCCATGGGGTGTCGTGGTTATTGTAGGTGGTGGATACGCCATTGCCGAAAGTTTTAAAGTAACTGGACTTGCTCAATGGCTCGGAGATTTGCTTGTTTTTATGAATACCTACCCATCTTTCATTGTTCTCATTATTGTGCTTGCTTTCATTATGTTTTTTACCGAGGTAAACTCAAATACTGCTACTGCAAATATTTTTCTGCCAGTTTTGGCTTCCATGGCTGTGGCCGGACAAACTAATCCATTGCTTCTTATGATTCCTGCTACCATTGCAGCTTCTTTCTCCTTCATGATGCCAGCCGGAACCGGTCCAAACACCGTGATCTTTGCTAGCGAACGCGTAACCATTGCTCAGATGGCTCGAACGGGTTTAATTCTAAAGTTTATCACCTTAGTTCTACTTACAATCATCTTGTATTTTGTCGTCATGCCTTCCTTAAATTTGGAAACTACACTTCCAGATTGGGCTCGATAAACTTTGAATAAAAAACATCGTTATAACTAGGATTTGATTTAAAAAATACTTCAATCAAATACCCAGAGGTTTTAAAAATCTATGTTTAAGCAAGGTTATGGATTGATGCATAACATCAATCAAAACCGCTTACTTTTCGTTGATAGTAAGTCTGTTTTTGCCGT
>DZDC01000027.1 GCA_022736595.1 Draconibacterium orientale
TATAAATTTTAATTTTGCAAACAATATTTAAAGCATCCAAGTGTTATTTAGTCTATCTAAGCACAGCTTCACTTTTATTGTTATCTCTTTTGATACAATTTTAAATTTTTGACAGATAATTATTTAAACTAGCGTTTTAATAAATGAAATCACATCAACTAATTCTTTTCATTTTATTTTTTGGTTTTGGAATCAATTCTGGTTTTTCGCAACAAAACCAACTAATAAAACAATCTATCCAGTGGAATCAGGAAAAACTCATGCAGTACAAAGATTCATTTTCATATTTGCTCCAATTTAAAAATGCAAGTGGCAGTGAAAGGTATATTGGACACGAAGCTTATTCCATCAATATTCCTATTGATAAGGACAAATCCATAAGGGTTAGTTTGGCCAATTGCACCTCTATTCCTATGCCCGGCCTCAAAATTCCCGCATGGAATGAAAGCCCGATGAGTTCAGAATTTGAAGTTTCGGTAACCTATTTTTCACTTGAAAACCAGAAATATGCTAGAATTAATACCGAAGTCTTTCGGAATCAAAAAGGGATCATGGAACTGCTTAAATCCTTTGATTTACAGATAGATTATGAAACAGCATTAGACAGCAAAGACAATAGCTTAAGGACTTACAGAGAACATTCGGTTTTAGCAACTGGAGATTGGTATAAAGTCAGAATCCAACAAGATGGTATTTACAAAATTTCAGCCACGGAATTTTCTGCTATTGGTATCAATATCTCAAATTTAAACATCAATCATATACATCTTCACGGTAATGGAGGCACTCAATTGCCCGAAGTAAATTCAGAATTTAAGCTTGATGATTTAGAAGAAAACGCCATTAAAGTAGTGGACGTCAACGATAATGGATTATTCGAAAGCAGCGATTATATTTTGTTTTATGGCAAAGGAGTTAATCGATGGATTTACAATAGTACCACCAAACGATTCAACCACAGCAAGCATTTATACGATGATTTTGCCTATTACTATATCCACATCAGTACTGCCCCTGCCCTACGCATCGACAGCATACCTGGTTCCATTTTGCCCGCAACCGCTTTTGTTTCAGAATTTACCGACTTCGCCGTGCATAATAACGATTCTTTAAACCTTATTAAAAGTGGGAGATATTGGTATGGTGAAAATTTTGATGTGGTTACCTCTTATGGTTTTACCCAAAGTTTTCCCAATCTTATTACCTCCAAACCTATTTACTTACGTTCGGAATTACTAGCGCGTTCCAGTGTATCAAGTACATACAATTTTAAAGTTAACGGCTCAAATCGAAACATCACCTTGCCTCCAGTAGGATCGCATTACCTTGATCCCTACGCGACTTCAGTTATTGACACTTTCTCTATTCTCAGCAATTCATCTTCCATAAATATTAATATTACTTACAACAAACCATCTTCTGGAGCTCAAGGCTGGCTCAACTTTTATGAAATCAATGCTCAAAGGGAACTTAAAATGGTGTTGGGACAGTTGGTTTTCAACGCTGGAAATGGAGTTACTCAAAATCAAATGATCCAATTTTCGGTTCAAAACACCCTTTCCAGCACTCAAGTTTGGGATGTAACCAATCCCACAAAACCTAAAATAGTGCCTTCCATTTTTAACGTAAATCAACTCACTTTCAATAGTTTTACCGATACCATTAAAACCTTTGCTCTGCACCATTCCGACTACCTAGCTACAACCTTCATCGCCAAGATCGAAAACCAAGATTTGCATGGGTTAAGTAACATCGATTATGTGATTGTGTATGCACCTCAATTCAAAAGCGAAGCTGAAGAATTGGCCGATTTTCACAGAAACATCAATCAACTCAAGGTTTATACCGTTACACCCGAAACCATTTACAATGAGTTTTCAAGTGGAACCAAAGACATTACTGCCATTCGCGATTTCATGAAAATGCTTTATGATAAAGCTGAAGGTGACCACTTAAAGGAGCCTAAGTACTTATTGCTTTTTGGTGATGCAAGTTATGATTACAAAGGACGACTTAGTCCCAATCATAATTTTGTACCCACTTACGAATCTGCCAATAGCCTTGCTCCCACATACTCCTATGCCACTGACGATTACTATGGTTTATTAACCAATAATGAAGGTGGCGGAGCTTACGGCGACCTCGATATCGGCATTGGACGACTACCAGTAACCACCAACGAGCAAGCACGTCAGTTTTTAGATAAAATGATTATTTATCATAATTTAGATAGCAATTCTCAACACAATCAATGCAATGCAAGCGAAAATGAGCATGGAAGCTGGGGCGATTGGAGGTCAATATTATGCTTTGTGGCCGACGACCAAGATAACGACGAACACTTTATCCAAGCTGATTTTTTGGGGAGTTATGTTGGCAATAATTATCCCAGCTACAATATTGATAAGATCTATTTCGATGCTTATAATCAGATAACAACTCCTGGAGGTCAACGATACCCAGATGCAAAAGAAGCTTTGATGCAAAGAGTTGAAAAAGGGGCCTTAATTATCAATTATACTGGGCATGGCGGCGAAGAAGGCTGGGCCCATGAATCGGTTTTAGAAGTAGTCGACATTAATTCATGGACCAATACTTATAAAATGCCTTTGTTTATGACCGCTACTTGTGAATTTTCAAGATACGATGATCCCGCTCGAATTTCAGCAGGTGAATATGTATTTTTGAATCCAGTGGGCGGTGGCATCGGACTCTTTACAACCTCGCGAGTCACCTACTCTTCCAGCAATTTTGCCTTAAGCAAAGTGGTATATCAAAATATGTTTGAAAAGGTGGATGGGCAATATCCTACCTTAGGAGAAATTCTCAGAAAAGCCAAAGTAGGTACAGGCTCCATTACTGCTAATCGAAATTTTGTTCTGCTGGGCGACCCAGCCATGAGGTTGGCCTATCCACAAAAAGAAATCAAAATTACCGCTCTTTTTGATGAAGTTACAGGCTTACCCGTCGATACCATTAAAGCGCTTCAAAAAGTTCGTATTCAAGGTAATGTTTTAAATTCAAATCAAAGTATCGACTCCAATTTCAACGGCTTAGCTTTCCCAAGTATATTAGATAAGGCGCAAACCTACACCACATTAGGTAACGACCCTGAAAGCTCTCAAAGAAATTTTAAATTACAAAAAAACATTCTCTATAAAGGCAAATCGGAAGTAAAAAATGGTTTCTTTGAATTCACATTTGTGGTACCCAAAGACATTGCCTATAATTACGGTGTAGGAAAAATATCAGTGTATGCCAATAATTCCACTGAAGATGCTTTAGGAAGCAATTTGAATTTCGAAATTGGAGGAACGGCTAATCAATTTACTCCAGATGAACAAGGACCTTTCTTGAGTCTATTTATGAACGATACCCTTTTTAAAAATGGTGGCATAACCAATCAAAATCCTGTACTTTTGGTTCATGTATTTGACGAAAATGGGATTAATACCATTGGCAATGGAATTGGACATGATTTAACTGCAATTTTAGATCAAAACTCAACCAACCCAATAGTCCTCAACGACTATTACGAATCTGATATCAACAATTTTAAATCTGGAGCTATTTCTTATCCATTTTTCGATTTGGCCGAAGGCGAACATCAAATTGATGTAAAGGTTTGGGATGTTTACAATAACTCTGCTTCCGATAATATCAGTTTCATAGTTGCATCCAGCTCCGAATTTGTAATAAAAAACTTACTCAACGCCCCCAATCCTTTTACTGACCAAACCTCGTTCCTATTCGAACATAATCAAAGTTGTGAAACCTTAGAAGTTTCTGTTTATATTTACGATGTACGGGGACAACTTATTCAACAACTTGATGGCAATGTGGATGCTTCAGGGTATAAAGTAGGAATGGGTCAATTGGTTTGGAATGGTCATAATGGAAATGGCCAAACCCTTGAACACGGGGTTTACATTTATAAAATCAAAGTTTCCAACGAACAAGGTCAAGAAGTGTGGGATAACAATAAATTGGTTTTGTTGAAATAAAAAGGTCTTTAAAATCGATTTAACACCACAGGTAAAATCCGTGGTGGCAATTAAAGATAGAAGTCCTTGGTAAGATTTTGGTAATCTGAGGAAAATCCATCATTTTCATCCTTTAAAATCAAAGTGTTTTCACTAACTTGATGAGGGATGTTTTTTGAAAATACACTCACAATTCGATTAAATTCAGAGGTTGGATTGTCGCGAATATATAATTCGGCATCCAGATAAAAACCAGCAAGAAAAGCCCTCTTTATCCAGCTTTGCCTGAGAAAATAAGGATACACAACTGCAAGTTTACCCTCTGCCTCCAAAAGGTCAAACGATTTATTAAAGAAATCTTGTAAGGGAAAATTTGCTGCATTTCGAGCTTGGTTGCGCTCGTGGGAAATTGCCTTCTCGGTTATGTTAAAATAAGGCGGATTGCTTACAATCCAATTAAATTTTTGATCAAAAGGATGCGTAAAAAAATCGGCATGAATGGCTTCTAACCGCGGACTCCAAGGTACATTCCTAAAATTATTTTGCAGATCGACAAAGGCATTATAATTAATTTCGATGCTTGTAATTTCTGATTTTTGGGTACGTTGTGCAAGCATCAAACTAATTATGCCAGACCCGCCACCCACTTCTAAAATAGAAATTGGGTCACCAATCTGCAACCATGCTCCAAGGATAACGGCATCAACTCCAACTTTTTGAGCACAATTACTATCTTGAATTGTAAATTTCTTAAAACTGAAAGGCATCGCAATTCTAATATAGATCGAGCAAACCTTCAGGAAAATCAAGTTTTAAAACTCGATTTTTCCGATCCACTTCCACGATAAACGGATCAGCCAATGGTAGTAAAATTTCACGAATTCCATCCCGAATTTCGAAGAGTGGTTGTGCACCACTATCGTTGATAGACTCAAGAACTCCCACCCTACCCGTATGAATATCAAAAACTTCAAAACCGACAATTTCGTGGTAGTAAAATTTCTTTCCACTCAGTTTAGGCAAGGTATTCAAAGGCATATACAAACTCGCATTAACAAGCTTTTGTGCCATGCTTTCAGTTTCTACATCCTGAAAATGAACACTCATATTAAATCCTTTGATGTTTTTAATTTCTGTTATCATAAATGGCACCAAATCACCACCCAGTTCTATAAATACTGCATTCAAATTGCGATAGATTTCCATCTCATCTACATCAAGGAACAATACAAGATCACCTTTAAAACCACTGAGTTTTGTAATTTTTCCTAAATAATAAAAATCAGAATACATAGTATGAATTTAATTGAATGGCAAATCTATAACTTTTACTTTGACTAAAGCAAAAACATTCTTATGTATCAAAAAATAGAATTCCTAAAAAAGCCCTTTTCAGGGCTTTATGATTTATGCTTTAAAGAAAGGCATTTTCGATATTTCTGCTTTGAGTAATTTTCCACGAATGTCGATATAGATGACCGAGCCAAGTTTAGCATAAGCTGGATCCACATAAGCCATACCCACCCCAACTCCCAACATTGGGGATTGGGTACCGGAGGTTACCACTCCAATGGTATTTCCAACCACATCCGCCAACCGGTAATCGTGACGAGGAATTCCTTTATCAATCATCTTAAAGCCTTTCAACATACGTTTTGGACCTTGAGTTTTAATATTCTCATGATAAGGACGATTTACAAAATTGTTGCCTTCCACAAATTTGGTAATCCATCCTAAGCCAGCTTCAATGGGCGAAGTGGTATCGTTAATGTCGTTGCCATACAAACAAAATCCACTCTCAAGTCGCAGTGTATCGCGAGCACCCAGTCCAATGGGTTTGATATCAAATTCGGCTCCTGCCTCAAAAACAGCATCAAAAATCTTGAGGGCGTCTTCGTTTTTCATATAAATTTCACACCCACCCGAACCAGTATAACCCGTCGTAGAAAACAATACATTACCTATACCTGCAAAGGTCAATTCTTTAAAAGTATAATATTCCATATCCACAATGGTTTCAGTGGTAAGCTTTTGCATTGCTTTAAGAGCCAAAGGACCTTGTACGGCAAGCTGAGAGGTGGCATCAGAAACATTTTCCAAATCAGCTCCCATGGAATTTTGCTTTTGGCACCAATTCCAATCTTTTTCAATATTTGAAGCATTCACCACTAACAAAAACTTCTCTTGGTTGAATCGATACACCAATAAATCGTCCACAATACCACCGTCTTCATTGGGAAAACAAGAATATTGAACTTTACCATCAAATAACTCAGCAACATTGTTTGAAGTTACTTTCTGTACAAACTCAAAGGCTTTGGGGCCACGTACCCAAAATTCTCCCATGTGGGAAACATCAAAAACTCCAACTCCTTTGCGTACAGTTTCATGTTCAACATTAATACCTGCGAATTGTACAGGCATGTAAAATCCTGCAAATGGAACCATTTTAGCTCCCATTGCTTCGTGCTTTGCGGTGAATGCGGTGTATTTCATAGTTTTATGTTTCGGTTCAAAAGAACCTAGTTTAATTGTTAAAAAAATCAATGAAATTTATATTTATAAATTCAGCTAACAAAATTAATAGTTTTTATGCTTCATTCTAAATGAATTATCACATAAATATATCATTTAAAAATTTAACATTTTACGACCCTGAAATGGCATCCTAAAATCTTTTTTAAACTCTCAGGTATTTATCATCTCACAGTCCACGGTTAATTTGTAACTTTGCCGTAAATAAGCTTTTATGTTTCATAATTCAAGAACTACTCCAAGAGGACTGATACTTGCCATTGATTTGGTTATCGTTTTTTTCTCCGTTATTCTTTCTTACTTACTTCGGTTCAATTTCAATATTCCGGCAAATGAACTGCATCTTTTGCCCCATGGTTTGATTGTCATTCTCTTTATTCGCTTGGTTATTTTCCTAATAACCAAATCTTTCAGTGGAATTATAAGATATACCGAAGTGCAGGATGTAAGTAGAATATTTTTCATTTTACTTATTGGAACTATCCTTATCGGATCCTTTGATTTTGCTTATTACCATTATGAAAAGTTGATTCTTATCCCGCGAGCCATCATTGTGATCGAGTTTATCAGCAGTGCAGTTGGCTTAATTCTTTTTAGATTGGCTGTAAAAACTACTTATTGGGAGTTAAAAAAGCCTGACGAAGATTCAAAAAACATGGTAATTTTTGGTGCAGGAGAAGCCGCAGTTATAACATTGCGCGCCCTGAAGCAAGCCAATAACAGCAAAAAAGTAATTGCATTCTTTGATGATTCAAAAAATAAGCAAGGAAAAAAGATCGAAAATATTGAGATTATCAGCTTTGACCATTTGGAAAAAATTCATTCAAGTCAGAAAATTGATACGCTTATTATTTCGAGTCAAAATATTGAAAAAATCAGACGTAATCAGATTGCAGAAAAGTGTCTTCAACTTGGCATTAAAGTTAAGTACGTGCCTGCAGTAAGTAAATGGATCAATGGCGAACTCAGTGCGAATCAGATAAAAAGTATCGACATCCTTGAATTACTCGAAAGAGATGAAATTCAACTTAGTAAGGAAGCCATTGCTGGCGATTTGAGAGACAAAACCATTTGGGTTACAGGCGGAGCTGGAAGTATTGGAAGCGAAATTGTTAGACAATTAGCTCAGTTTTCGCCCAATAAAATTGTAGTAATTGATACTGCCGAAACCCCTATTTTTCACCTTGAACTCGAATTGAAAAACTTAGGTATTTCCAACGTGGAATATATCATAGGTGATGTGCGCAATGAGGCACGAATGAGGAAAGCCTTTAAAACCTTTCCTCCTCAACAAATTTACCATGCTGCGGCCTATAAACATGTGCCTTTAATGGAAAAAAATCCCTCCGAAGCCATTTTTACTAATGTGAACGGGACTAAGATCATGGCCGATTTGGCCCATGAATTTGAAGTGGCCAAATTTGTTATGATATCAACCGATAAAGCGGTAAATCCCACCAATGTGATGGGTGCATCAAAACGTATCGCTGAAATCTATGTGCAATCGTTAAATCAGATTTCAAAAACTGCCTTTATTACCACCCGATTTGGCAATGTGTTGGGTTCAAATGGGTCTGTAATTCCACTCTTTACCAAGCAAATTCAAGAAGGAGGCCCCATCACTCTTACCCATCCCGAAATTACACGCTTTTTCATGACCATCCCCGAAGCTTGTCAATTGGTTTTGGAGGCCGGGCATCAAGGTAAAGGAGGTGAAATATTCGTTTTTGATATGGGGAAATCAGTAAAAATAATAGACCTTGCACGTAAGATGATTCGACTCTCCGGTTTAGAGGAAAATAAGGACATTCAGATTATATACACTGGTTTACGACCTGGCGAAAAACTCTATGAAGAGCTACTTGCCAATGAAGAAAATACACTACCCACCTCCAATCCCAAAATCATGATTGCCAAGGTAAGAGTTTTTGACTTTGAAGAAATAAAGCAAAAGATTAATAATCTTATTACACTATTCGACGAACAAAACAATCTTGACATAGTAGGGTCTATGAAGGAAATTGTACCTGAATATTTGAGTCAAAACTCAGAGTTTGAAAATCTCGATAAGTAAAATCTATGCCTGTGCGTTGGGGGCACCAAAATTCATTGGAATAGCCATCGAGTCATCAATATCGCGTATTTCGCCATTCAATTGCTCATACTTTTTGATGTTATCCACTATGGCACGCATGAGCCTTTTGGCATGTTGAGGGGTTAAAATAACTCTCGACTTTACTTTTGCCTTAGGAACTCCAGGCATTATTCTGACAAAGTCTAACACAAATTCGGAGTGCGAATGGGTAATGATTGCCAAATTAGAGTAAACTCCATCTGCCACATCTTCGGGTAATTCAATGTTTAGTTCGCCTTGCTTATTGTTAGGATTATTATTCATAATTATAAAGATTTGTTTTGTGTAAAATAATTTTAAGTCAACTAAAAAAAAGAACCTCAAACAGCCAAAAGAATAAAATAAAGTATTGCAGCAGAATTAGTTCTAAAATTTATATAAAATAGAAAAAGGTACACAAAGGTACCTTTTTCTTTCAATGTTATATTAAAATGTAAATTTATTCTGCAATCGATTCTTGATCGACATAGTTTAATTTACTTTCTTGAGATAGCTCCTCAAAGTCGTCTGCACTTCCAACAATAAGTTTATCGTATTCACGAAGACCGGTACCTGCTGGAATCTTATGTCCAACGATAACATTTTCTTTAAGACCAAGAAGGGTATCGCGCTTGGCATTAAGAGCGGCATCCGTTAACACTTTAGTTGTTTCCTGGAAGGAGGCTGCTGAAATAAAGCTACTGGTTTGAAGTGAGGCTTTGGTAATACCTTGCAGTATTTGGTTTGCGGTAGCTGCTTGAGCATCACGTACGGTAACAAGATTAAGGTCTTTACGCTTCAGAATTGAATTTTCGTCGCGCAATTTACGAGCTGAAACAATTTGTCCGATTTTCAAGTTTTCACTATCCCCAGAATCGATAACCACTTTTTTAGCAAAAATAGTATCGTTTTCCTCCATAAACTCAATTTTATTCACAACTTCACCTTCAAGGAATCCGGTATCGCCTGGATCAACGATTTCAACTTTACGCATCATTTGGCGAACAATTACCTCAAAGTGTTTGTCATTGATTTTCACACCTTGCAAACGGTAAACCTCTTGCACTTCGTTCACAATGTACTCTTGTACTTGGGTTGGCCCTTTGATATCAAGAATACTACTTGGAGTCATAGCACCTTCACTTAAAGAAGTACCTGACTTAACGTAGTCGTTTTCTTGTGCTAGAATTTGCTTAGATGTTGGAATCAAATAACGGCGTTCTTCACCTGTACGCGAAGTAATTACTACTTCACGATTTCCTCTTTTCAACTTAGCACTGAATGAAACCACACCATCAATCTCAGCAACTACAGCTGGGTCAGAAGGATTACGAGCTTCAAACAATTCAGTTACTCGAGGAAGACCTCCAGTGATGTCACCAGATTTTCCAATGGCACGAGGAATTTTTACAATTACATCCCCAGCATTAATCATTTCGCCATCGTTTACAACGATACGACTGTTAACAGGAATGTCATATTGCTTTAAAATCTCACCTGATTTGTCAACCACTTTAACAACTGGGTTCTTGGTTTTAATACGACTTTCAATAATTACCTTTTCTTGATAACCAGTTTGATCGTTGGATTCAACTCTATAAGTTTGACCCTCAATTACGTTTTCAAAAACAAGTTTACCTGTCTCATCGGACACAATTTGAGCGTTGTAAGGATCCCAAGTACAAATTAGATCTCCTTTTTTAAGTTTATCACCATTGTTAAAGAACAAGGTTGAAGCATAAGGAATATGGTGGGTTGCTAAAACCACACCGGTCTTTTCATCCACTACCCTCATTTCACCGCTACGACCGATTACCACTTTAGTTTTTTGACCTTCGTTGTTAACATAATCAACGTAACGAAGCTCATCAAACTCAACAACACCTTCGTTTTTAGCAACGATACTGGAAGAAATAGCTACGTTAGAAGCAGTACCCCCAACGTGGAAAGTACGAAGTGTCAGCTGGGTACCTGGTTCACCGATGGACTGTGCAGCGATAACACCCACAGCTTCACCTTTCTGAACCATTCGACCATTGGCAAGGTTACGTCCGTAACATTTTGCACAAACACCTTTTTTCGATTCGCAGGTCAATACCGAACGAATTTCTATTTGCTCAATTCCAGCATCTTCAATCTTGCGCGATTTGATTTCGTCAAGCTCATCACCTGAGGAGGCAATAATTTCATTGGTAACTGGATTATAAATATCGTGCAAGCAGGTACGACCTAAGATACGATCATATAAAGTTTCAACCACTTCTTCGTGACGTTTCAAGGCACCAACAACTAAACCTCTTAAGGTTCCGCAGTCGCGCTCTGAAATAATTACATCTTGTGCCACATCCACTAAACGACGAGTCAAATAACCAGCATCAGCAGTTTTCAAAGCAGTATCGGCCAAACCTTTACGCGCACCGTGAGTAGAAATAAAGTACTCAAGTACCGAAAGTCCTTCTTTAAAGTTCGACAAAATGGGATTTTCGATAATTTCAGCACCGGAAGCTCCAGATTTTTGGGGCTTAGCCATAAGACCTCTCATACCAGAAAGCTGACGAATTTGCTCTTTTGAACCCCGTGCACCACTGTCAAGCATCATGTAAACTGAATTAAATCCTTGACGGTCGGTACTAATTTCCTTCATTAATGTTTGGGTCAATCGAGAATTAGTATGCGTCCAAATATCAATAATTTGGTTGTAACGTTCATTGTTGGTAATGAAACCCATTTCGAAGTTAGTGACTACCTCATTTACTTCTTCATTGGCTTTTGCAATAAGTTTGTCTTTTGCTTCAGGGATAATAACGTCGCCTAAATTAAAAGATAGACCTCCTTCGTAAGCCATACTATAACCCAGAGATTTCATATCATCAAGGAAATCAGCAGTTTTCTTAGTTCCTACCTTTTTAAGTAATGAACCGATAATATCACGAAGCGACTTTTTGGTCAATAACTCGTTAATATAACCGTACTCAATAGGCACTACTTGGTTAAAAAGTACGCGTCCCACGGTGGTGGAAACGAGTTGAATATCATTACGATTTCCAGTTCCAAGAGGATCAATAATTTTCACTTTGATACCAGCATGTAATTCAACAACTTGTTCGTTGTATGCAATAATTACTTCCTCGGGACTATAAAATATTTTTCCTTCACCTTTAACAACAGTATCCCCCATGGTTTTCTTTTCTTTGGTCATGTAATAAAGACCAAGAACCATGTCCTGACTGGGCACCGCAATGGGAGCACCGTTGGCAGGGTTAAGAATATTATGAGATGCAAGCATCAACATTTGAGCTTCGAGTACCGCAGCATGACCAAGTGGAACGTGCACTGCCATCTGATCACCGTCAAAGTCGGCATTGAATGCAGTACATGCCAAAGGATGCAACTGAATGGCTTTACCTTCAATAAGTTTAGGTTGAAAAGCTTGAATACCTAAACGGTGAAGTGTAGGAGCACGGTTGAGCAATACAGGATGTCCTTTAAGAACATTTTCAAGAATATCCCATACCACAGGATCTTTGCGATCTACAATTTTCTTAGCTGATTTAACGGTTTTAACAATTCCTCTTTCGAGCAATTTACGAATAATAAAAGGCTTAAATAGCTCCGAAGCCATTTCTTTAGGAAGGCCACATTCGTTAAGTTTAAGCTCTGGACCCACCACAATTACTGAACGGCCTGAATAGTCGACACGTTTTCCAAGTAAGTTTTGGCGGAAACGACCTTGTTTACCTTTTAAGCTATCACTGAGTGACTTTAAGGGACGGTTTGAGTCAGATTTTACAGCACTTGATTTACGGCTGTTATCGAAAAGACTGTCAACAGCCTCTTGAAGCATCCGTTTTTCATTACGTAAGATTACATCGGGAGCTTTAATTTCTATAAGTCGTTTTAAACGATTGTTACGGATAATTACCCTACGATATAAGTCGTTCAAGTCGGAAGTAGCAAAGCGACCTCCATCTAAAGGAACAAGAGGACGCAATTCGGGTGGTATAACAGGTACTACTTTAACAATCATCCACTCGGGACGATTTTCTTTACGGGTTTTAGCATCACGGAATGATTCCACAATCTTCAAACGTTTTAAGGCGTCGGCTTTACGCTGTTGTGAAGTTTCATTGCTGGCTTTATCACGCAAATCGTAGCTCATGGAATCCAAGTCCAAACGCTTCAATAGGTCATGAATAGCATCAGCTCCCATTTTTGCAATAAACTTATTGGGATCATGATCATCAAGATGTTGATTATCAGCTGGCAAAGCATCGATGATATCAAAATACTCTTCTTCACTAAGGAAGTCCATATATTGAATTCCGTCGGCCTCTTTAATACCCGCTTGAATAACTACATATTTTTCATAGTAAATGATCGAGTCAAGTTTCTTGGTTTGTAAACCAAGTAATGCACCTATTTTATTAGGCAAGGTTCTAAAGAACCAAATGTGTGCAACGGGAACAACCAATTTGATATGCCCCATACGTTCGCGACGTACTTTCTTTTCTGTTACTTCAACGCCACAACGATCGCAAACAATACCTTTATAACGGATACGCTTGTATTTACCGCAATGACATTCGTAATCCTTTACAGGACCAAAAATGCGTTCGCAGAACAAACCGTCGCGTTCAGGTTTATAGGTCCGATAATTGATCGTTTCAGGCTTCAATACTTCGCCGCTGGAGCGTTCAAGTATAGTTTCAGGAGAAGCTAAACTTATAGTTATTGAAGAGAAATTGCTTTTCTCGGTTGAATATTTTCTAAAAGCCATATTTCTATTTTAATTTATTACATTGATAAAAAACGGTTTAACCCACTATTCGAATGAAATATCCAATCCCAATCCATTCAATTCATGTACAAGTACGTTGAACGATTCGGGGATACCAGGTTCTGGGAACGGTTGACCTTTAACAATAGCTTCGTATGCTTTAGCTCTTCCAACCACATCATCAGATTTAATGGTAAGAATTTCTTGCAAGATGTTAGATGCACCAAAAGCTTCAAGTGCCCATACCTCCATCTCTCCAAAACGCTGACCTCCAAACTGAGCTTTACCTCCAAGAGGTTGCTGAGTGATCAGTGAGTAGGGTCCAATGGAACGAGCGTGCATCTTATCATCGATAAGGTGGTGTAGTTTAATCATGTAGATTACGCCTACTGTTGCAGCTTGGTCAAATTGACGGCCTGATGCTCCATCGTAAAGTCTCACCTTTCCGTTGGCAGGCAAGCCTGCTTTACCCATATAATCGTTAATTTGATCCAAAGTGGCACCATCAAAAATAGGGGTAGCAAACTTCAGCCCGAGCTCTTTTCCTGCCCAACCTAAAACAGTTTCATAGATCTGTCCCAAGTTCATACGAGAAGGTACACCAAGTGGGTTAAGAACAATATCCACTGTGGTTCCATCTTCAAGAAATGGCAAATCCTCAGCTCTAACAATACGGGCTACAATACCTTTGTTACCGTGACGTCCAGCCATTTTATCTCCCACTTTAAGCTTACGTTTTTTTGCAATATACACTTTTGCAAGCTTAACAATGCCACTAGGTAACTCATCCCCTACTGTGAGTACAAATTTCTTGCGGTTGAATTCGCCCAGAATTTCTTTGTATTTTGCAGTATAGTTGTAAATGAGTTCTCTAATTTGGTCGTTTCGATCCTTGTCAGTAGTCCATTTATTGGGATTAATATTGATATAATCTTCAACAGCACTAAGGGCTTTAAGAGTAAATTTAACCTTTTTAGGAATGATTACCTCTTTAAAGTTATCATAGACTCCTTGTGAAGTTTTACCATTTACTAATACCATTATTTTATCAACAAGACGAGCTTTCAAATCTGCAGCTTTTACTTCAAATTCTACTTTAAGCTCATCCAATTCTTCTTTTTCTTTACTCTTCGAGCGACGGTCTTTAATAGCACGGCTAAAGAGTTGTTTATCTACAACTACACCTCTTAGTGAAGGAGATGCTTTCAGTGAAGCATCTTTCACATCTCCGGCCTTATCACCAAAAATAGCTCTTAAAAGCTTTTCTTCTGGGGTAGGATCGGTTTCTCCTTTAGGTGTAATTTTTCCAATGAGAATGTCACCTTCTCTTACTTCCGCTCCAATACGAATCAATCCATTTTCGTCAAGATCCTTGGTTGCTTCTGTTGATACATTAGGAATATCATTGGTTAGTTCTTCCACTCCTCGTTTAGTATCACGAACTTCGAGCGTATATTCATCAATATGTATAGAGGTAAAAACATCGTCACGTACCACTTTTTCAGAGATTACGATAGCATCCTCAAAGTTATAACCCTTCCATGGCATAAATGCTACTTTTAGGTTTCTACCCAAAGCAAGTTCACCATCGCGAGTTCCGTAACCATCGGTAAGTACATCTCCTTTACTAACTTTTTGTCCTAAACGAACAATTGGTCTAATGTTAATGGAGGTATTTTGATTGGTTTTCTTAAATTTAACAAGCCTATACTCCTTTTCATCGGTATCAAAACTAACCAATCGTTCGGCTTCGGTACGGTTGTATTTCACAACGATACGTTTAGCATCCACATAAGTAACATAACCGTCACCTTCAGCAACGATGTTAGTTCTACTATCAATGGCTGTTTGAGCTTCCAGGCCAGTTCCTACGATTGGAACTTCTGGAATCATTAAAGGTACAGCTTGGCGCATCATGTTTGAACCCATCAAGGCACGGTTGGCATCATCGTGTTCCAAGAAAGGAATCAGGGAGGCTGCAATAGAAGCAATTTGGTTAGATCCCACATCCATTAATTGTACGTCTTCTTTATGCACAATTGGATAATCAGCCAGTTTACGTACTTTAATACGATCCGATTTAAGTTCGCCAGTTTTAGGATTAAACTCCTCTTTACTATGTGTAATTTGGTATGCTTCCTCTTCTTCAGCAGTGAGGTAAACTGGAGCTTCATCTAGCTTTACTTTACCTTCAATTACTCTTTTATAGGGAGTTTCCAAAAATCCCAAATGGTTAACCTGAGCATAAACGCTCAATGAAGAAATCAAACCGATGTTGGGTCCTTCAGGAGTTTCAATAGTACAAAGGCGTCCGTAATGGGTATAGTGAACGTCCCGCACCTCAAAACCAGCTCTTTCGCGACTCAAACCACCAGGTCCGAGTGCAGAAATACGTCGTTTATGGGTAATCTCAGAGAGGGGATTTGTTTGATCCATAAACTGAGAAAGTTGGTTGGTTCCAAAGAAAGAATTGATTACTGAAGAAAGCGTTTTAGCATTAATCAGCTCAATGGGAGTGAACACCTCATTATCTCTAACATTCATTCTTTCGCGAATGGTACGAGCCATACGAGCCAAGCCAACGCCAAATTGATTTTGAAGTTGTTCGCCTACAGTACGAATACGACGATTGCTCAAGTGGTCGATATCATCCACATCAGTTTTGCTGTTGATGAGTCGGATGAGATGTTTAATGATTTCGATAATATCTTTATTGGTAAGCACACGAACTTCTTCGAGCACATCCAAATTGAGTTTACGATTGATTTTATAACGTCCTACCAATCCTAAATCGTAACGTTTATCAGAGAAGAAAAGGTTATTGATAATACCCCTAGCGGTTTCTTCATCGGGTGGTTCAGCGTTACGTAATTGGCGGTAAATAAATTCCACAGCTTCTTTCTCGCTGTTAGAAGTATCTTTTTGCAAGGTATTGAAGATGATGGAGTAGTCATTCACCATGGAATCTTCTTTGTGAAGAATAATGGATTTAACCCCAGCATCAACGATATCTTGAATGTGTTGGTTATCCAATTCAGTTTCACGATCGACGATGACTTCAGTACGTTCGATTGAAACAACTTCTCCGGTATCCTCGTCAACAAAATCTTCGATCCAAGTACGAAGCACTTTTGCAGCCAGACGTCGGCCAATAACCCGTTTAAGCCCTGCTTTTGAAACTTTCACTTCATCAGCCAAGTCAAATATTTCTAGAATATCTTTATCACTATGGTAACCAATAGCACGAAGCAATGTAGTTACTGGTAATTTCTTTTTTCGGTCGATATAAGCGTACATGACATTATTGATGTCAGTAGCAAATTCGATCCATGATCCTTTGAAGGGAATCACGCGTGCGCTGTACAGTTGAGTGCCGTTGGCATGCAAGGAGGTACCAAAGAAAACACCAGGACTACGATGCAATTGAGAAACCACTACTCGTTCAGCTCCATTAACTACAAAAGTACCTTTTGGAGTCATGTAAGGAATCATTCCAAGATAAACATCTTGGATTTGGGTTTCAAAATCTTCGTGTTCTGGGTCGGTACAGTAGAGTTTAAGTTTTGCCTTAAGCGGTACGCTGTAGGTTAGTCCTCTTTCAAGACATTCTTCGATGCTGTAACGTGGAGGATCGATAAAATAGTCTAGAAATTCAAGGACAAAATTATTACGAGCATCAGTAATTGGGAAGTTTTCGGCGAAAACTTGGAACAATCCTTCGTTGCTACGACTTTCGGGCGTAGTTTCCAACTGAAAGAAATCACGGAATGATTTTAGTTGGATATCCAGAAAATCTGGATATTTGATATGCGCCGGAGAGGATGCAAAATTTATTCTTTGTTTGATAATATTTGAAGTCAATGTACAGGCTTTTTAGTAAATGAAAAATTACATAAAAAATACCGAGGGTATTTATACAGGTAAAGACCTTAACCCCGCGAAGTTCGCGGGATAAGGTCTGACCTAAAGAATAATTTAATTTTCTTACTTAATTTCAACTTCAGCACCAGCTTCTTCAAGTTGGGCTTTGAGAGCGGTAGCTTCGTCTTTAGCTACACCTTCTTTCAATGGAGCTGGAGCACCGTCAACAAGAGCTTTGGCTTCTTTTAGACCAAGGCTGGTAAGATCTTTAACAAGTTTAACTACGTTAAGTTTGTTAGGACCTGCTGACTTAAGGATCACATCAAAAGAAGTTTTTTCTTCTGCAGCTGCTTCACTTGAAGCGGCTGGAGCTGCGGCTACTGCTACTGCTGCTGCTGCTGGTTCGATACCATATTCTTCTTTAAGAATAGATGCTAATTCGTTAACTTCTTTAACAGTCAAGTTTACTAATTGTTCTGCGAAAGCTTTTAAATCTGCCATTTTACTTTGTTATTTATGTTCTATTCGAACGGTTTTACAATAAATTTACTAAATGATAATTACTGAGGGCGTTCAGATAAAGTCTTAACAATACCTGCAATTTTTCCACCACCTGATTGAAGTGCTGAAATAACATTTTTCGCAGGTGATTGTAGGATACCCACCACTTCTCCAATAAGCTCGTTTTTGGATTTGATGTTGATCAAAAACTCGAGGTTGTTTGCACCAAGGTAGCAAGTTTCTTCAACATAGGCACCTTTTAATTCGGGGCGGCCTAGTTTATTTTTCTTTGCAAATTCCTTGATTAGAACAGCGGGAGTTTTAGCTTGATCGGTGATCATTAAGGCGGTATTACCTTTTAAGGCATTATATAAACCCTCATAGTTGTTTCCAACCGATTCCATTGCTTTGCGAAGCAATGTGTTTTTAACGACTTCTAATTTAATTCCTTTGTTGAAGCAAGTGCGTCTAAGCTCGCTGGTTTGTGCAGCGTTAAGACCGCTAATATCAGCAAGGTACAAAACTGTACTTGCTTTTATTTGTTCGCTTAAGGTTTCAATTACGAGTCCTTTGTCTTCTTTTTTCATATTTACTATGCTAAAAAGTTATTAATAAGGGTTAGGCCAAGGATTTGGTATCGATTTTTACACCCATACTCATGGTACTTGAAGCGAATACACTCTTCATATAAGTACCTTTAGCGGCTGATGGTTTCAGTTTTAAGACTGAGCTCAATATTTCATGAGCATTATCTACCAACATATTTGATTCGAATGAAACCTTACCTATGGACGTGTGAATGATACCATATTTATCAACCTTAAAGTCAATTTTACCAGCTTTTACTTCGTTTACTGCGTTAGCAATATCCATGGTAACTGTACCGGTTTTAGGATTGGGCATAAGTCCTCGAGGACCTAAGATTCTTCCTAATGCGCCAACTTTAGGCATCACACTGGGCATGGTAATAACGACATCGACATCAGTCCAACCGCCTTTAATTTTTTGGATATAATCATCTAATCCAACATAATCGGCTCCTGCGTTCTTGGCTTCTTCTTCTTTGTCGGGTGTACAAAGTACCAATACTCTTTTGGTTTTTCCTGTTCCGTGGGGAAGTGTCACTGAACCGCGCACCATTTGATTGGCTTTACGGGGGTCAACTCCTAAACGGATGTTCAGGTCAACTGAAGCATCAAAAGTGGTTGTAGTAATAGATTTTACTACATCCATAGCTTCTTTAAGGGTATAGGCTTTGTCACGGTCAACTTTGTCCAAGACACTTTTTCGTTTTTTCGTTAATTTAGCCATTTTACTAATTTAAATTTAATCTGATAATAATTATGCAGTGGGGAATTCGCCGGTAACGGTGATACCCATGCTACGGGCTGTACCAGCAACCATTCGCATTGCTGAAGAAATTTCAAATGCGTTCAAATCGGCCATTTTTGATTCGGCAATTTGGCGTACTTGATCCCAAGTAATAGAAGCAACCTTATTACGGTTAGGTTCTGGAGAACCTTTCTTTACTTTAGTCAATTCCATCAACTGGATTGCAACTGGTGGAGCTTTAACAATAAATTCGAATGATTTATCGGCAAAAACAGTAATAATAACAGGCAACACCTTACCAGGTTGGTCTTGTGTACGCGCATTAAACTGTTTGCAAAACTCCATAATGTTCACTCCCTTAGAACCGAGTGCTGGTCCTACAGGTGGTGAAGGATTAGCGGCACCTCCTTTGATCTGCAATTTAATTAATCCACTAATTTCCTTTGCCATTTTTAATAAATGTTAAGTAATGATTAAAAAATATTCCTGATTTTCAGAAATACGGTTTATTCCTTTTCAACTTGCATAAAACCTAACTCCAATGGGGTTTTACGACCAAAGATTTTAACCATAACCTTCAATTTGCGTTTCTCTTCGTTTATTTCTTCAATAATACCAGAAAAACTATTGAAAGGTCCGTCAATCACTTTGACAGTTTCACCAACCATAAAAGGAATGGTAACGAATTCACCAAGTTCGGCTAATTCGTCAACTTTTCCTAGGAGTCGATTAACTTCAGAGGGGCGAAGTGGAAGCGGATCGCCACCTTTTTCAGAGCCAAGAAAACCAATAACATTAGGAATGTTTTTGATCATGTGAGGTATTTCACCAACCAAAGCAGCTTCAATAATGACATAACCCGGCAAGTAATTACGTTCTTTACTCACTTTTTTACCGTTACGTATTTGAAATACTTTCTCGGTAGGAATAAGAATGTTGGAAACAAAGTTTTGATATCCGTTATGATTGATTTCACTAACGAGATATTCCTTTACTTTTGCTTCTTTACCACTTACAGCCCGGATAACATACCATTTTTTGTCGATATTACTCATAATTGGTTTAGCCTCACTTTAAGCCACAGATTGAAAAAGAGATAAATATAAAATTAAAACAAGCGGTAAAACAGCTCAAGGCCATTTCTAAATGCTAGGTCCATCAAGAAAACCACAAGGGCTATAATAAGGGAAGCAATGGACACTACGATGGCACTGTTTTGTAACTCAGCCCATGTGGGCCAAGATACCTTGTTTACCAACTCGTCATAACTCTCTTTGAAATAATTAACAACTTTTGCCATTTTAATTTCTTTACTAAGCAGGGGCGGTAGGACTCGAACCCACGACTCCTGGTTTTGGAGACCAGAGCTCTACCAAGCTGAGCTACACCCCTTTAAAAAAAGTATCTTAGCTTTAAAAAGGTACCTTCTCAATGAGAAGGCACCTTCAAGCTAATTTAACTTAAATAATTTATTTTGTATTAGTCAACAATTTCGGTAACCTGACCGGCACCTACTGTTCTACCACCCTCACGGATAGCGAAACGAAGACCTTTACTCATTGCGATTTCACTGTGAAGATTTACAATTACTGAAAGGTTATCACCTGGCATTACCATTTCAACTCCTTCAGGAAGCAATATTTCTCCAGTTACGTCTGTTGTTCTAAAATAGAATTGAGGACGATATTTGTTATGAAATGGAGTGTGACGTCCACCTTCTTCTTTTTTCAAGATATAAACTTCAGCTTTGAAGTTTGCATGAGGTTTTACAGAACCTATTTTAGCGATAACCATACCACGACGGATTTGGTTTTTGTCAATACCACGTAATAAAAGACCTACGTTATCACCAGCTTCTCCACGATCGAGAATTTTGCGGAACATTTCAACACCAGTAACAACTGATTTAAGTTTCTCGGCACCCATACCAATGATGTCAACGCCATCAGAGCTATTGATAACACCAGTTTCGATACGGCCAGTAGCAACAGTACCACGACCAGTAATTGAGAACACATCTTCCACAGGCATCAAGAAATCTTTATCGATATCACGAGGTGGGATTAAAATCCAATTATCAACGGCATCCATCAATTCATAGATTTTATCCATCCATTTAGGTTCTTTATTCAATCCACCTAGGGCAGAACCTAAAATTACAGGAGTATTTGTACCATCGAATTCGTAGAAATCAAGAAGTTCGCGAACTTCGATTTCAACCAATTCTAAAAGCTCTTCATCATCAACCATGTCCACTTTGTTCATGAACACAACGATACGAGGTACACCAACCTGACGTGCAAGAAGAATGTGCTCGCGAGTTTGTGGCATAGGACCATCAGTAGCCGCTACAACAAGGATCGCACCGTCCATTTGGGCAGCACCAGTTACCATGTTCTTAACGTAGTCAGCGTGACCAGGGCAGTCAACGTGAGCGTAGTGACGAATTGCGGTAGAATATTCTACGTGTGCAGTATTAATAGTAATACCTCTTTCTCTTTCTTCTGGCGCGTTATCAATTTGATCAAATGATTTTACTTCAGAAAGACCTTTAGCAGCCAAACACATGGTGATTGCAGCGGTTAAGGTAGTTTTACCGTGGTCAACGTGACCAATGGTACCAATGTTTAAGTGCGGTTTGGACCGGTCGTAATGTTCTTTAGCCATTTTGAATATATTTAAGTTAAATTATAAAAGATTAGTTTTGATTCCAACTCGAGCTTTTGACGAGATTTGAACTCGTGACCTCTTCCTTACCAAGGAAGTGCTCTACCCCTGAGCTACAAAAGCAAAAAAAAGAGCGGGAGACGGGGCTCGAACCCGCCACCTATAGCTTGGAAGGCTATCGCTCTACCAAATGAGCTACTCCCGCTTTTAAATGCGCTATCAATTTTACTTGATATTGTGGGGGGAGGAGGATTCGAACCTCCGAAGTCTAAGACAACAGATTTACAGTCTGCCCCGGTTGGCCACTTCGGTATCCCCCCATATTATTTTTCTTGAGCCGATGGACGGATTCGAACCGCCGACCAGCTGATTACAAATCAGCTGCTCTGGCCAGCTGAGCTACATCGGCTTAATCAAGTTTTGCAAGTCTTTAAAGAACAAAAGCAGACCCTCTAAAAAGGTCTGCAAATGTAGTAAAGATTATTTAACTACCAAACATTATCTAATCTTTTTCATAAAAAATATCAATGCACACCATAAAGCATTGATTTAATTTAATTTACATTAAATAATTTGCTTTTCTTTATGCTTAATAAGTTTCTTCCTTAGGGCTTCCACGGCTAAATCTGTAGCCTCCTCAAAGCTCTTTGACTGCTTTTTCACGTATAAGTCACCGCCAGGCACTTCGAGTTTTATCTCTGTAACCTTGTTTTCTTTTGTGGAATCATTATCCAATCTTAGTACTACCTCACTTTTGGTGATTCGGTCAAAATAGCTAGTCAATTTACTAACCTTTTGCTCGATAAAATCATCTAGTTTCTGATCTGTTTTGAAATGTAATGAACTAATGTTAACTTTCATATTTACCTCCTTAAAATTTTAAGCTTTTGGATGGGCTTGTTTGTAAACGGTTTTGAGTTTTTCTATGGTGTTATGAGTATATACTTGCGTCGCGGCTAAGCTTGAATGTCCAAGCATTTCTTTGATTGCATTTAGGTCTGCACCTTTATTAAGTAAATGAGTTGCAAAGCTATGACGCAATACATGTGGACTCTTTTTGCCTAGTGTTGTGACGAGGCCAAGATAGTAATTTATGTACTGATAGACAAGCCTTGAATTCATTTTTTTACCATTTTTGGTTAGAAAATAATAATCATCATTTTTGTAAATACCTAAATCATTGATTTTACATTGATTATACTCGCCGCATGCTATAATTAATTGATGAGTCATCGGAATGATTCGCTCTTTATTCCGTTTCCCTAGCACTTTTAATGTGGATGATTCTATATTAATACTTGAATTTCTTAAATTTACCAATTCTGAAACACGCATTCCTGTGGCATAAAACATTTCAAAGATGATCTTTTGCAGTTTGCCTTCGTAAGTATTAGGAAATTCAATCTGCGAAAAGAGCTTTTCTAAAGCTATTTCTTCAACAAATATGGGTAGCTTCTTTTCGGTTTTGAGCATCTGAAGCTTCGATACTGGGTTTTGAGATATGATATGATGCTGCAAAAGGTACTTGTAGTAAGCCCGTAATGTGGATATTTTTCGGTTTATACTTGTTTTACTATACTTTTGATTGGTGAGAAAAACCACCCATGATCGGATATCCTTATATTCACAAAACGCTATTTCCTTATCTGTATTTTGACCAATAAACACACCAAATCCATCTAAATCATCACTATACGCTTTTACCGTATGCAATGAATATCGCTTCTCGAATTGAATATAGTTAAGGAATTGTTGGGCACTGGACATAAAAAAAGCTTTTTCTAAAACCACGACCCGAAAGTAGTGCTTTTTATGAAAAAGCTCTCGCTAATTACGTAAAATCTTACCTATTAGTTTTCTGCTTGTTGACGAAGACCTTGAACATAAACTGCTTTAATCTTTTGCTCGCGAAGCTTCACTGATTTTTTAGTAAAGTTTTTACGGGCACGCAATTCTTTTACAACTCCAGTTTTTTCAAACTTACGCTTCAATTTCTTGAGTGCTCTGTCGATGTTCTCACCTTCTTTAACAGGTACGATAATCATAATAATACGATCCTTTCTTTTAATGAATAAATATAAACTTACTAATCCCATGACAGTTAAACTGTCTTATTTTGGGGCTGCAAATGTAATTACATTTTCAATTCAATGTTAAGTTTCTAAATTAAATTGAATAAAAATTTCTTAGTACATGACAAAAAGTTACAATAGATTTA
>DZDC01000140.1 GCA_022736595.1 Draconibacterium orientale
ATTTATTTTTTAAGGTATTCATGAAGCCATTGGCTTACGCATTAAAATAATATTATTCTAATGGTTGTTTTATTAATGATGCTCATCTTGGCTAATACCGATGATGCATTCAAATTAGTTCAATTATCCATCAACAATACGCTATCCTTGAGATAGTTCATCAATACCGAGAATAATTTGTTTAAGTTCAACCTTGCCTTGCTCCGAAACATCCTTTCGTGCATCGATACAATTCATTACCTTTTTCTTAAACTTCCAACAAGTCATTTGACGCATATTCAGTTGCTCAGAGAGTTCTAAAGTACTCACAGTAGGAGTATTACACACTGCATAAACCAAGCGAAAAGCATCGGGTAAGGCAATTTTACAATGATGAAAAATGGTATGTGCCGTAGCCGATTCCTCCTTTTTGCAACGCGTACATCTTCTGGAAAAGGGCTTTTTACCTTCACAATAATGGTGGTGACCACAAAACCGACAAACAAATCCATCCTTCCATTTCTCCTCAGCCAAAATCTGCAAACATTTTGACTCACTGTCGAAATACGAATGAAATTCCTTTACCGCTATATTATTGAAAATGGTTAACATCTTTTAATAATCTGTAAATATCTGTATCACTTATAATTAAATTCAGGCACGAAGTTAAAGGTGCAAAAATAGATAAAATATTTAGTGATATTAATGCGCTAAATAAAAAAAGATGTATTTTTGCCGCGAATTAGAAACTAAAAACCAAACAAATCCTTATGAATAAAAATTATTTAACCTTAGTTTTAGGTATAGCACTTTTTTGCGGGCTGAGTTCTTGCAACAGTCCAAGTGAAGCCCCCGCAGCCAATGTTGCCGCTAGTAATGAAGTGGCTGCTCCAGAATCAGACCCCACTGTGATGGAAGCCGCAAGTCCTACAACCACTTCAACCGAAGGCGTTGACAACGATGGTAAAGTGCGTAGAATAAACACTGCCACCTTCATCGAAGAAATTTTTGATTACAAAGCCAATCCCAATACATGGGTTTACAAAGGAAACAAACCAGCCATTATCGACTTTTATGCCGACTGGTGTGGACCTTGCAAACGCGTTGCCCCCATCATGGACGAACTTGCGCTAAAGTACAAAGGACAAGTGAACTTTTACAAAATCAATACCGACGAAGAAAAGGAATTGGCAGGGGGCGTTTTTGGAATTCAATCCATTCCCAGCATTCTCTATATTCCCGTTCAAGGACAACCTACAATGGCTGCAGGTTTAGCACCAAAAGAAGAATACATCAAGCAAATTGAAACCACCCTACTTAAGAAATAATATTAAAAACTCCATATCATGACAACATTCCTAACCAAAAAGACCTTTTTAGAAAAAGTATTTAATTACGAGCAAAACAGCGAATGGAAGTACGAAGGCGAACTTCCTTGCATCATCGATTTCTACGCTGATTGGTGTCAACCATGTAAAATGGTTGCTCCTATTCTCGAAGAATTGAGCCTTGAATACGAAGGCAAAATCAACATTTACAAAATCAATACTGAAGTAGAACAAGAATTGGCTGGTGCATTTGGCATCCGTAGTATTCCAAGTATGCTTTTTTGCCCCAAAGAAGGCCAACCTCAAATGGCTGTGGGTGCACTTCCTAAAGAATCGCTTATTCAAGCCATCAATGATGTACTTTTAAAGTAATTCAACAATAACTCATTTAAAAGCCCGACCCCAAATCGGGCTTTTTTATTTTTCCTAACTTTGCCCCCATGAATCAAGCTCTTTGCACCACCGCTTATTTTGCTCCCATCAGCTATTTTGTTCTTGCGCAACAATATGGAGCAATGTGCTTTGAAATGTACGAAAATTATCAAAAACAAAGCTATCGCAATCGCTGCCAAATTCTTGGCCCCAATGGTATGCAAAGCCTCACCGTTCCAGTAGTTAAAACCGAAGGAAACCACAGCGCTATCGCAAAAGTAACGCTACAAACTCCCCTACTCTGGCGCAAACAACATTGGCAATCGTTGCTTACGGCTTACAATTCTAGTCCATACTTCCTCTATTATAGCGATGAAATTGAAACGGTGCTCTTTGCTGATTATAAAAACCTCTGGCAACTAAACTTGAGCCTCAACAACCTGATGTTGGACCTGCTTCAAATGAGCAGCAAAACTCAAATTACGGTTGAATTTGAAGCCTTTGGAATTCCAAAAAACGATTTTCGACTTCAATTGCATCCAAAAAAAGAACATCCCATCCTTTCCCTCCTCCAACAAAATCCTTACATTCAAGTTTTTGGAGATCGTTTCAGTTTTCAACCCAACTTGAGCATATTGGATTTGCTCTTCAATTTGGGACCTGAAAGCAAAAGCTATTTGAATAAAATAGCGAATCTCCATCAGCATAGCGAATAATTGTACTTTAGCCCATCAATACTATTTTATTAAATCATGTCGAAAAAACTTTTTCTATTAGACGCTATGGCTCTGATTTATAGAGCCTATTTTGCTTTCAAAACTAATCCCCGCATCAATAGCAAAGGCCTCAATACCAGTGCTATGTTGGGGTTTACCAATACCCTTTACGAAGTACTTAAAACCCAGAAACCAACCCATATTGGGGTTGCCTTCGACACCCAACAACCCACCCATCGGCACATCGAATTTGAAGCCTACAAAGCCCATCGTGAAGCCATGCCCGACGAATTGGTACTTTCGCTGCCCTATATCGACCGCATTTTGGAAGCATTTAGAATCCCAAAACTTTTTGTGCATGGTTTTGAAGCCGATGATGTGATAGGAACACTTGCCAAAAAAGCTGAATTACAAGGCTTTACCACCTTTATGATGACCCCAGACAAAGACTATGCCCAGTTGGTGAGCGACAACATTTTTATGTACAAACCTGGCAAAATGGGAAATCCAGCCGAAATATGGGGAGTGCAAGAGGTGCTCGAAAAATTTGAAATCAAACGTCCAACCCAAGTGATTGATATCCTTGGTCTTTGGGGAGATGCTTCGGATAATATTCCAGGTATTCCTAGTATTGGCGAAAAAAGAGCCAAAGAACTTATTGCTCAATACGACAGCATCGAAAACCTGATCGCTCACAGTCATGAACTTAAAGGCAAAATGGCCGAAAATGTAAAAGAATTTGCACAACAAGGGTTACTATCAAAACATTTAGCTACCATCACCTTGGATGTTCCCATTGCGCTCGACGAAGAAGCATTGGTTACTCAAGAGCCTGATTTTGAAATACTCATGCCGCTCTTTGAAGAATTGGAATTTAAAACTTTTGCCCAGCGCATCAAGGCCGATTATAAATCAAAAATGAAAGCGCCCAACGTTGAAACCCCAAAAAAAGACTCAATTGAAGAAGAAAATGCGGAAGAAATGGATTTTGAAATGGAGCAAGAAGCCATGGAAGTCATGCTCAAGAAACATGAAGTTGAACTCCAAAATTATAAAATAATTGCAGGAACCGAATCCTTTGAAAAAGCAATAGCTCCTTTCCAAAATGCAGCTCGATTTTCCTTTTTCCCCATTTACCATAGTCCCAACGACAGCCCGAAACTCTTGGGTATTGCTTTAAGTTGCCAAGCCAATGCTGGGATTTACCTCCCCGTGGCTCAAGAACCTCAACTTTATGTAAACCAATTGAAGGCTATACAAAGCTTGTTCAACGCTCCCGATCGTGCCCTTAGTTTTGACCTCAAGTTGTTTTACAAATTGCTGTGGCAACATCAAATTGAAATTCAACATTTAGGTTCCGACCTTTTATTGGCGCATTATCTTTTAGAACCCGATCAAAAGCATGACCTTGAGCTGCTGATTCAGAACTTTTTAGGTTTAAAAATTCAAAGCGAACAAGAATTGCTTGACAATGCCGAAGCCCAGCCCAGCCTATTTAGCAAGGGTGGTTTTGAAGAAATTGAAGTACAAAATCTCTGCAATTTTGCCTGCCAACGCAGCGACCTCATGCTTCAAATGTGGCCCATGCTCGAACAAAAACTCAACAAAACCAATACCTTCAATCTTCTTCACCATGTAGAAATGCCCCTTACCAGAGTGCTTGCCCAGATGGAATCGGAAGGAGTAAGACTCGAAAGCTCGGTTTTGACGGAGTTTTCAAAAAGCCTCAAGCTGCAAATTGATCAAGTGGAAAAACTGATTTATGTTCATGCAGGGCACGTCTTCAACATCGCATCTCCCAAACAACTTGGGGTGGTGTTGTACGAAGAGCTTAAAATCAGCGAAAAACCTCAAATGACAAAAACAAAGCAGTACAAAACAGGGGAAGAAGTATTGGTGAAATACCTCAAAAGGCATCCCATCGTAAGCTTGATTTTGGATCATAGAGGATTGAGTAAGCTCAAAAATACCTATGTTGATGCTTTACCAAAATTGATAAATCCGCTAACCAAGCGATTACATACCACTTATAATCAAGCTATTGCAGCCACGGGTCGATTGAGCAGCATCAATCCCAACTTACAAAACATTCCCATCAGAACTGCTGACGGTCGTGAAATCAGAAAAGCCTTTGTAGCCACCGACAATCAACATCTTTTACTGGCCGCCGACTACAGCCAAATTGAGCTTCGCATCATTGCCCACATGAGCCAAGACGAAAATATGATGCGCGATTTTATTGCCAGAAAAGACATTCATACCGCCACCGCAGCCCGGGTTTACAACGTTGCTGAGACGGAGGTTACCAAAGATATGCGCCGCAATGCCAAGAGTGTCAATTTTGGTATCATCTACGGAATATCAGCCTTTGGATTAAGTGAGAATTTAGATATTTCGCGCAGTGAAGCCAAGGAAATTATCGACAACTACTTCCAACAATACGCCGGAATTAAACGATTTATGGATCTACAAATCCAATCGGCTCGAGAAAATGGTTTTGTAGAAACCTTATTAAAACGCAGGCGTTACCTTAAAAATATCAACAGCAGCAATGCTGTGGTGCGTGCTTTTGACGAACGAAATGCCATCAATGCCCCAATTCAAGGAAGCTCCGCCGATATGATAAAATTGGCTATGATTGGAATTTTTAAAGAAATGAACGAGCAGAAACTTAAGTCGAAACTCATCCTTCAAGTGCACGATGAACTTATATTTGATGCCTTGATAGAAGAAATGGAACCCCTTAAGAAGTTGGTTCATGAGCAGATGGTACAAGCGTTAACGCTGAGCATTCCCATTGAAGTGGATATGAATACAGGGACTAATTGGCTCGAAGCGCATTAGGATTTTTGCAGCATTTTGCGTACAATCAAGAGCATACTTACCAACATCAACAGACTGCTAATAAGGGTAATTGGAGGCATGCCAGCATTCCATTTTGCGGGGCTTAACCATCCCGAAAAACCAATTACCATATTGTGAACTAATGCACTGCTCAGGAGCAAAAGTTGATTCCATGGGCGCGAAAGTTCGATGAAAGGACGAACCAAGGTATTGGCAAAAAACAAAGCCGCCAAAACCCCAAAACCCACCACATACATTCCCACTTGGTTGAA
>DZDC01000028.1:0-14163 GCA_022736595.1 Draconibacterium orientale
CAATATAGTTGAATCTTAAATCTATTGTAACTTTTTGTCATGTACTAAGTAAATAAGATTTCAAAATACTAAATTTTATTGGACAAACTCATGAGAGCCATATCCATACAAACCAGTGCTGCCATGGCTTCAACGATGGGAACAGCTCGGGGCAAAACGCAAACATCATGCCTGCCTCCAATGCTAATTTCGACCGGATTACCTAGCATATCGACCGAATTTTGAGTTTTAGAAATACTTGCCACCGGTTTAAAAGCCACTCTAAAATCTACATCCTGTCCGTTGGTAATGCCCCCTTGAATGCCGCCACTGTGATTGGAAATAGTGGAAATTTTACCATCCACATTTACAAACTCATCATTGAGTTGGCTTCCTGTTTGATGAACATTTTCAAAACCACTTCCATAATCAAACCCTTTTACAGCATTGATACTCAGCATGGCATGAGCAATAAGTGCTTGAAATTTATCAAAAACAGGTTCACCCCAACCGACGGGCAGACCTGAAATTTTGGCCTGAATAATTCCGCCTACAGAATCACCTGTTTTATGCAAGCTTTCAATGAGATCAAGCATTTTAGATTCAGCTTGTGCATCGGGACATCGCAAAGGACTTTTTTCAATGGCATCGAAATCGAAACTCTGTTGCACCTGTGACTCCACATTTCCTATTTGCTGTACCCAAGCTTGAATCTTAATACCCCGAAGTTGAAGATATTGCTTAGCGAAAGCCCCCGCTACAACACGAGATAGCGTTTCGCGGGCTGACGATCTTCCCCCTCCTCGGTAATCGCGAAAGCCAAATTTTGTACTCCAAGTATAATCGGCATGGGAAGGTCTATAAACTTGCGATAGTTTTTCATAATCGCCAGGTTTTCCCCCCATATTTCGAACCAAAAAAGCGATGGGTGTTCCCAAAGTTTTGCCTTCAAAAATGCCACTCAAAATTTCAAGTTGATCGGGTTCAATGCGTGGAGAACTAAAGATTCCTTGATTTGTTTTGCGACGAAGCAATTCCTTTCCAATTTTCTCAAAATCCACTTCCAAACCGGCAGGAAAACCTTCGATTATTCCCCCGATTGCCGGTCCATGTGATTCTCCAAAACTGTGAATTTTAATAAGATTTCCAAAAGTATTTCCTGACATAGCGGTTGATTATTAATTTCCATTCCATTGAATTCCAAGCAAAGTGATATCGTCAAATTGCTCGGCTTTTCCTTTGAAATCGTTGAGGGCTTTAAAAATTACTTTATTTAATTCTTGGGGGCTAAGATCTTTGTTATTGCCAAGCAATTGCAATAACCTGTCCTCACCAAAAAGCTCGTTTTCAATATTTTGTGCTTCAGTAACTCCATCGGTAAAAAGCAATATTTTATCTCCAGGATTCATTGAAATAGTGAGCAAGGAATAGGGAGCATTTTCCATAATTCCAAGCGCAATGTTGTGAGTTGGAGGAATTTCTTCCACACTATTTTTAAGGACAATGTAGGGCAAATTATGTCCCGCATTGGAGTAACTAAAGAGGCCTGTTTCGCTGTCGATAATACCATAAAAAGTGGTGGTAAACATGGTTTCAGAATTGGCCACTGCCAAATTTTTATTGGCACTTTGAAGCACCTTATCCGGAGCGTAACCTTCTCTAGCAAAAATACTTACAGCGGTATGACTCATCAACATAAAAGAGCTAGCGATGATTCCTTTACCCGAAACATCGGCAATGAAAAAACCCAAACGATGGTCGTCGATGGGAACGATTCCATAAAAGTCGCCGCCCACAAATCGTGCAGGTTGAATAAAACTCCCAAGGCTCAAACTTGGATAGCCTTCACACGGGCCATTGAGGTCGGGTAAAAGCATTTTCTGTATTTCCGCCGAGGCAATCAATTCGGACTCCAGTCTCGACAAACGGTCAAGCTCAGTTTGTTGAATTTGAAGGTAATAAATCTCCTCTCGCGTTTTGTTGATGGTGGCTTCCAAGTCGTTGAAATCAATAGGCTTGTTGATAAAATCATAGGCTCCCCTATTCATGGCATCGCGAATGTTTCTCATATCGCCATAAGCACTTATCATCACCACTTTGAGCAAGGGACGTTCTAGTTTGCTAATTTGAGATAAAAGGCTGAGTCCATCCATCTCCGGCATATTGATATCGGCCAACACCATATCAATTTGAGGATTTTTCTCCAATTCGTTTAAAGCCTCCATCCCATTGTGAGCGAAATAGAAAATATAAGTACCTTCTTTCAATTGCCTGCGAAACTTCTGCTGCAAGAGATCTTGCATATCCATTTCATCATCAACACTTAATATATGAAACGACATATTTTATCGGGTTAAATTTAAAGGTATTTGGATAATAAATTTACTGAACACGCCCTCTTCACTTTCCACCATCAATTTACCTTGATGTTTTTTAGTAATAATATCGTAGGTCATGGTGAGTCCTAAACCGGTGCCCTTGCCAGCAGGTTTGGTGGTAAAAAACGGATTAAAAATTTTCTCACGAATGGCTTGGCTCATTCCATTGCCATTGTCTTGAATCACAATTTCAACGTATTCAGCAAACTTCCGGGTTGAAACAGCAATTTTACCCATAAAATCGGGGTCTTTGGGCCGTTTTTCGTTGATGGCTTGGCAGGCATTGTTTACAAGATTGATGATGACGCGCCCGATATCTTGATGTATTAAAACCACTTCCTTTATTTCAGAATCGAAGTTAAAATCGAGCGAAGCAGAAAAATTTGAAATATCTCCTTTGATTCCTTGGTAGGAAAGCTTGGCCGAATCTTCGATGAGTTGATTGAGGTCGGCTTTATCAAAATTGCCCACCGCTCCACTTGAAACATCAAGCATACTGCTGATAATGCGGGCCGCCCGTTGGCCATGTGTGAGTACCTTTTGGTTATTCTCGGTAATGAGATTGAGTATTTCCAACGCATCTTCCGATTTTTGGATTTGAGTAAAATCATTGGACTGTTGCAACTCTTCCATCAATTCATCAATTAATCCTGAATAGTTGGTCACAAAATTCAACGGGTTTCTAATTTCGTGGGCAATGCCTGCGGTTAACTGCCCTAATGAAGCCAATCGCTCCGATTCAATTAACTGATATTGTGTGCTTTGCAGTTCAATCAATGTACTTTCGAGTTTCTCCTTTTGTGCCAAAAGTGCAGAGTTAAGGTGATGGAGTTTGCGATTCTGCTTTCGGAAATTAAGATAGGCTCCCAACAGCAAAATAACGATCACAAGAATTAATCCGAAAAGATATCGCGCAGTTTTATTTCGTTGCGTCAGAAATTGACTTCGTTCTTGAAACCATTTTTTTTCATTTTCGACTTTTTCGAGATTGGTTTTGTTGATTTCGTACTGAATGCTATCGCTGCGATGCTTGCCTTGATAATCGGTGAGATTCTGTTTGGCCGCCATTGATTTGTTTTGCTCCAAAAGAATTGAATTCTTATAGGCTTGGCTTTGCAAAGTGGACTTTTGTTCCAATAAATGCTGCTGTTGCTGCAAGTTTTGAAGTTCCCATTTTTTTCTTTCGTTGTTTTGTTGAAGATTGATCCTTTTCATCTCATCTTCCACCAACTTGGAGTTCATTTGAGTGAGTTTAATCTGATTTTCTTTGGCAAGAATATTTTTTTCCAAGTCAGCTTTTTGCTTAGCTTTTGCCTTTTCCTGACTTTCAATTTCATAATTTAAGGTCAACTGCATTTTAAAATATTTGGTGGCTTGAGGATAGTTTTGAGCTGACTCATAAATATTTGAAATGGTATTCACCAACATCAATTTATCGTATGGATCCGAAGCCGAAGCTATCAAAAGTTCCACGTCTTTAACTTCAATCAAGGCTTGGTTGATATTGTTTTGCAGAAATGGAATGAGCATTTTAACATTCAGTGCTTGGAAATATATTTTTTCATTATTTTTCAAGCTGGATTCAGAGAGCAGTTGCTTCAACCGTTGACTGGCCACATTGTAGTTTTTAAGCATCATCTGACAATCGATTATTTGATACCGAGTATCGAGCGGATTGTTGGCCCCAAGATCCAATTCGCGTTCAAAGGTCTCTAAGGCTTGTTGCGTTTGATTAGATTGAAGGTACCATTGAGCAATGCGATAAAGTGAGTTAGAAACCTCCATTTTTAATCCTCTGGATTTAAACTTAGGAATCAGCGACTGTTCTATCGCAATGGCTTCTTGAAAATGCAACAAATGAATGTAACAATCAGCCAAACCTCTTATGGCAATTACCTCATCGTCAAATAATTGATACTGCATCGCAAACTCACGATAACTTTGAAAATCGACCAAGGCGGCCTCAAAATTATTCAAATAAAAATTGACTTCTGATAAATCGTGTTTGATCTGAATCCTGTAAAAAGCATCGGAATGGTTGGGCAATTGTTCATCAGCTTTCAACAACATTTGCAACGACTGATCGTACAATTCCGCCTCATTCAATATTTTACCCAAACCATAATAAATCTCCATCACATCAAAGCTATGGTCAGGATCCACAGTAAATAAAGCTTTCCAGAAATAGGAATAGGCCTTAATATAAGAACGCTCCCCTTGATAAACCTTTCCGATCTGAATGAAGGATTTTGTTCTTTCAATATTTGTCAACCCCTCAGCGGCATGCTCAGCCTTTTGGGCAGAAATTAATGCTTCCGAATACTTTCCTGCTTTGAGTTGGTCTTGAGAAATTTTTAGCGACTGTTTAAATTCATTACCATGGTTCTGAGAAATCAAAACTGTGGGTATTGTACATATTAAAACAATAAATATCAAATACTTAAACAATCTATAGATGCGCATTTTCAATTTTGATTTGAGAGTTCTAAATTATTAAAAAACCATCACACAAAACATTTTACCGAAGTTCGGGCCAAATTTATTTTGTTGTACTAAGAAAAATGCTATTGAGCGGTGCATCGAACTTGCCGAATTGGATTATTTTGGTAGAAAATCAGAATGGTTTTCAATTTGTTGTTTGAACTGATTTCCACGATCTTCAAAGTTTTTAAACTGGTCGTAGCTGCTGGCGGCTGGCGAAAGTAAACAAACCTCACCTTCATTACAATATTCCAAGCAAAGCGGTATTGCGGCTTCAAAATTTGGCACCGGCAGTAGCATTCCTAAATACTGTTGGGAGCTTAACTCCAATAATAGTTTACGACCTACTTCACCCAATAGCAAGATTGTGAGTGGTTTATAATTTAATAAAAAGCGAATGAGTGAATCGTAATTAATACCTCGATCCATGCCACCCAAAATAAGCACAGAAGTATTGGGAATGCTTTGCAAGGCTCTAATACAGGATTCGGGAATGGTAGAAATACTATCGTTATAAAATTTACGACCCGCAATTTCTCCCACATATTCCATGCGATGCGCTAATGGATTAAAGTCTTTAAGCAATTCAAAGGCAGATTTAAAGTCGAGGCCAAACTTAACCTTAGCAAGCAATAAAGCATTTAAGATATTCGAATAATTGTGCAGTCCCTTCAACTTTATCTCTTCAAAGTCAAACTTCCCAACCCATTCCTTTAGAAAGTACAAATTTCCATCGGGTTGCCAATAAAGATCATTGGAAGTATCAAAGCCATACTTCATCACCTGAGATGTAATACGCTGATTTTCCATATCTTCAAGCACTTGCGATTCATCGCCACATGCCACTAAAAAGTCGGTCTGCAATTGATGGGAGGCAATATTCCATTTTGCATTTCGGTAATGGAGATAACTTCGGTAATGGTCCAAATGTTCTTGATGCAGATTGAGCAATACCGACCAATGGGGCGAATGATTTACAAATTCGAGTTGATGCGACGACATTTCATACACGATCCAACTTTGATTTGTAATTTGTGCTTCCATTTCTAAGGCAGGTAAACCGATGTTACCCACGAGAAATGTTTGGAGGTTCATCTTTTGAAGCAGATGAAAAAGCAAGGAGGCAGTGGTGCTTTTGCCTTTAGTACCGGTTACTCCTATCGTTTGATTACCAAAGAGTTTTAAAAATAAATCCGTTTGAGAACTGATATCAATTTTTGTAGGGATTTCGATATCTTTTAAACTAATGCCAGGACTTTTAAAAACCAACTCGGCATTTTCAATGCTTTTTAAATAATCATCGCCCAAAATCCAATCCACATCAACGACTTCATTCCATGGCTTTTGGAATCGCAAATTCAAATTTTGGTCCGCAAGAACGATACGTTTGTGGGGAAAATATTTTCTTAAAAAAAAGAATGTTGATTTTCCCTCACGGCCTAAACCCAGAATCAAAATCTTCTTGGTAGAAACAAAATCAACAAGTAGGTTTAATTGAAGGTTATTCATATTTTGAGTGCTTTTTTTACCCAAAGCAAAGCTTCGGCATTGAGAAAATGGGGTTCGTCAAGGTGCTTCAAAAGGCTGCTAATCAGCGTCGATTCACATTTATAATTTGAGAAATGCTCTTGGAAATAGTTTAACAATATGGGCTTGGCGGTGTACTTAGGCAAAGTCATACAAAGTGCTACCTGCACTTCCTCAATGGTGCCGACGCATTCAAAAGGTTTTTCGTCGGTCATGCCCAAAAGCTCCTTAAACTCATGCAGCAACTCAATGTTGTTTAGCATGTTATAGCCAAAAATCGATTCCAAAACTTCAGGTTCCAGAAAGGGCGAAAGAATAATAAAGGTGAACAAACATTTAGGACAATGTCCGCACCAGACATTGTTTTTACTTCCCACATTACAGCTTTTAAAATGTCCAAAATATTTAGGATGTTGAGCAAACAAGGATGCGATTTGCAATTCACTCAGAGGGCGCAACAAGCTATAATACTCAAAATCGGGACTTATGTATTTTTTATAATAATTTCTAAAATCGGTTTCAAATTCAATGGATTTTGAATATTGATGATTGACATTAGAATCTTTCACAGTGCTCTCATTGGCAGATGATTCGTTGCTCAGCGCAATATTCTTTTTCCCTGCAAAGGCCGCCGCTAAAAGCGTTGTGAAAGCCAACATCGCCGAAAAAGGAGTATGTCCGTTCAAGTAACCTTTAGCATTAAGATTGAGCAAGTTCGAATCGATAGATCGCTTTATTTCAATGGTTTTTTGCTGATAACCACCCACATTGGCGGTAGCAATGCTAGCGCCTCTTGGGTTAATAATGAGCGCCAGATTTTCAGATTTACCTCTCAAAATCTCAAGACTCACCACACTGTCTTTTCCACCCCCCACAGGGATCAGCGCACCTTGGTCTAAATGCAAATGAAATGGTAAAAGTTTGGGTGATGTAGAATCCACCTCAATGTTCATAAAATCATGCTCCGAAGACTGAATACCATTTAAATAAAAGAACTCACCTAATCCATTGTAATACAATTTTTTCCAAAATTTTATTTGAACTTCATCCAAGTAAAACGACTTAATAATGACTTTAGGAGCGCAACTAGTTTTCCAGTAACTTATCAGCTCCACCATTCCCATGTGGAAAATCAAATTATCCAACTCCGATTTTGATAAGGAATTGAAATGTAAAAAATCAGCGTTAACAAACTTTATTTCAGGTGAAAACGTACTTAATCCGTCGATGCTGAAATCAAAAGATATTTTGAAAAAATCTCCCTCAAATTTATAGTTGAACCCTTGATAAACAAAGGCTGGGAATTGGGTTCTAAAAAGGTCAAACTTAGATTGATTATTCTGGGTTTGCATAGATTGATGTTTGCAACAAATGTAAAAAAATGATAACAATCGCAGGGGTAACCCATAAAACTTTATCAAAAACTTTATTAACTTCGTCCACTCAATTTTTGATTCCAAAGTCATGCCCCAATCTATAGATAAACTATTTGAAATCAAGCCAACCGGATTAAAACCTTCACCAGGAAAATTATTGATTGCATCACCCTTTTTACATGATGGATATTTTGGACGTAGCGTAGTTTTGGTGGTGGAACATAACGATGAGGGAACCGTTGGCCTTATTTTAAATAAGCCCAAAGATGTGACCATCAGCAGCAATTTCCATTTTAATATGAAGGAGCTCAAAATTTTTACTGGTGGGCCAGTCAGCGAAGATCGAATGCATATTTTGCATCGTAAGGCTCACCTCATCGACGATAGTTTAACCATTGTTGATGATTTATGTTGGGGTGGTGATTTTGACCAGATTACTCAATTTGTAGAATCGGGAGTGGTAAAACTTAAAGATTTCAGATTTTTAATTGGATATTCGGGTTGGTCGGCTGGGCAACTTGAAGCGGAGCTAAACGAAAATTCATGGGTTGTAATGAACGCCTTCGATTGGGATGAATTATTAAAATTGCAAGATCGAAAACTTTGGACCAAGGCTGTGGAAATATTAGGCTTCGACTACAAACACTGGCTTCAACTGCCCACACATCCACTTGACAATTAACATATTAAAGCTAAATGGAATTTAAATTAGAATCGGAGTTCACCCCCACTGGCGACCAGCCTGAAGCCATTCATCAATTGGTTGAAGGTCTCAAAAATGGACAAAATGCACAAGTTTTACTTGGAGTTACAGGATCGGGCAAAACCTTTACTGTGGCTAATGTGGTGGCGCAAATCAACCGACCTACTCTGGTTCTAAGTCATAATAAAACCCTTGCTGCACAGCTTTACGGCGAGTTTAAACAGTTTTTTCCGCACAATGCAGTGGAGTATTTTGTAAGCTATTACGACTATTATCAACCCGAAGCCTACATTCCATCCACCAACACCTACATCGAAAAAGACCTGATGATCAATGATGAAATTGATAAATTAAGGCTTTCCACCACCTCCTCTTTACTTTCAGGAAGACGCGATGTGCTGGTGGTTTCGTCGGTGAGTTGTATTTATTCGCTAGGAAATCCTGATGATTTTACCAATAATGTAATTACGGTCAAAATTGGCCAAAATTTGGGGCGCGATCTTTTTCTTCGCCAAATGGTAAATGCCCTCTATAGCCGCTCTGAACTTGATTTTCAGCGGGGTAACTTTCGAGTAAAAGGTGACACTGTGGACGTACATCCCGCCAATTTAGATTTTGCATACCGTATTATTTTTTGGGGCGATGAAGTCGAGCGCATCGAAAGCATTGAAGCCACATCAGGCAAGAAAATCGAGTCTTTGGATTTCATTAAAATTTTCCCTGCCAACATTTTTGTCACCAACCAAAGCTCCATGCGCGAAAACCTTTATGCCATTCAAGACGATCTGGTGAAGCAAATCAATCAGTTGAAGGGAATAGGCAAACATCTGGAAGCCAAACGATTAGAAGACCGTGTGAATTACGACCTTGAGATGATCAAAGAACTCGGATATTGCAGTGGAATTGAAAATTACAGTCGATATTTTGATGGACGTAAACCTGGCGACCGGCCCTTTGTACTGCTCGATTATTTCCCTGATGATTATCTTCTCATCGTCGATGAAAGTCATGCGACCATACCGCAGATTCGTGGTATGTTTGGTGGAGATCGTTCTCGCAAGCAAAACCTAGTGGAATATGGTTTTAGACTTCCCTCAGCCATGGACAACCGCCCTTTGATTATCGAAGAATTTGAACAACTTACTCCTCAAACTATTTATGTTTCGGCCACCCCTGCCGACTACGAACTTCATAAAGCAGAAGGAGTTGTAGTGGAACAGGTGATAAGACCAACAGGACTTCTCGATCCCAAAATTGAAGTAAAGCCTAGCCTAAATCAAGTTGATGATTTACTCAGCGAAATTGAAATTCGAGTTGAAAAACAGGAACGCATCTTGGTAACAACACTTACCAAAAGAATGGCTGAGGAACTTAATAAATACTTTTTAAACCTCGGAATTAGAAGCAAATACATTCACTCAGAGGTGGACACCTTGGAACGAGTGGAGATTTTAAGGGAATTACGTCTGGGAAGTTTTGATGTGTTGGTGGGCGTTAACCTACTGCGAGAAGGACTTGACCTACCAGAAGTTTCGCTGGTGGCCATATTGGATGCCGATAAAGAAGGATTTTTACGGTCTGAAAGAAGCCTCACTCAAACGGCAGGACGGGCAGCTCGGAATATTAATTCTAAAGTAATAATGTACGCCGACAAAATCACCAAGTCGATGCAGCGAACCATCGACGAAACCAATCGTAGGAGGAGCAAACAAGCACAATATAATTTGGAGCATGGAATAGTTCCAACGCAAATTAAGCGAACAATAAATTCAATTCTCAACCAAACAGCGGTTGCCGATTCAAAAAAAGACGAAGCAAAAAGAGACTACTTAGAAATGACTTATGGCAATCCCAAGGCCTTTGTGGCCGCTGATCCTGTGGTGCCTTATATGTCGGAAAAACAACTTGCTAACGCCATTAAAGCAGCAAAGAAAAATATGGCAGATGCCGTTAAAGAGTTGGATTTTATTGAAGCTGCACGCTTTCGAGATGAATTAAAAACCTTAAATTTACTGCTGGAACAAAAAAATAACTCCTAAGAATTCATTTTTTCCTTTTCCCGTTTTAGAATTTCTTCCAACTCAGGTATGCAGGATCCACATCCCCTACCAGCTCCTGTGATAGTCATAATATCCTGTAAATTAACATTTTCATTGTTTTTTATTGTATAAACGATTTCATGCTCCGAAACGTCCATACAATGGCAAATAATATTTTCTTCCATTGTTTTAAATTAAGGTGCAAAAATAATTTCAATTCTATTACCAAGTTCTCGATTCAATAAAATAATTATTACTTTTGTCAAGTTTACTTAAATTTGTTAAATTTCAAACATATTACACTCATGAACACTCTTGAATTAGTTTACAAAACGCTGAAATCCAACGACAACATGCTTCGGCCCGGTGATATTGCCGAAAAGGCAGGCATTGATAAGAAAGAGGTTGACAAAGCCATTAAGCAATTGGTGAAAGAAGAGAAAGTTTTCTCGCCAAAAAGGTGTTTTTACGCATGTAAATAAAATCATAAAAGGTTAGAAATAGTAAAAATGAAAGCCAACAAAGAGAAGAGAACTATATTTAGTTTTTTTTTAAACATCTTTCTAAACTATTTTTATTTTTTGGTGTCAATAGGCATTATCTTTTAAATAACACATAGCAAAATCATGAAGAAAATAATTTGGGTGCTGTTTCTAGGAATCGCCCTTACAAGTTTAAGTGCTTGGAATTCAAAATCCATCAAACCCGATAGTAGGCTTACTGATTATCTTGGAGCTGAAAAAGTTGCACTCTTAATGCAAAACAATCCCGATTTAATAGTTTATTACAACTATTTCCTTGATCATAGTTACACCCTTGTAGAGTTACCCGATGATAAATTTAATCCAACAAAAGACAAACCTATTAAAGTTAGTCTATCAAATGGTAAAATTGACCGCAAGAAGCTGAATGTTTTAAGCCTTGGACTCCAACGCAATAAGGAAACTCGACTTTATTATCAAGTGGAAGGCACGAGTCAAGTAGTGGTCATGCTGAGCGACAATGAGTTTATGGAACTTTATAGAAATTATCTAAATCATTTATAACCTGCAATCTCATGAAAATATTTATAACATCCTTTTTACTATTGTTTCTTTCCATTGGTTTGAAGGCCCAAACCTATCTTATCAATAATGTTTCAGGGCAAACCATAAATACGTGTTCAGGAACATTTTACGACAGTGGAGGCCCCTCATCAGGGTATGCTTCAGGCCAAACTTATACAGTAACTTTTTGCCCAGGAACTGCAGGATCATCGGTAAAAATTGACTTTACCACTTGGGCCGTTGGTGCTGGCGATGCCATGGAAGTATATGATGGCAATAGCATCACTGCAAATTTAATGACTGTATTTGACCAGAGTTTTTCACCCGTCGGAATGAATATATCTGCCTCGATCTTAAACCCCACAGGATGTTTAACCCTACGTTGGACTTCAGCCAGCAGTGCAAATGGTTGGGTAGCTAACTTAAGTTGTAGCACCCCGTGTCAAAATTTCTCAGCAACCTTAGCCAGTTCTGTACCTCCTTTTCATATCGACAGTGGTTATTACTACATCGATCTTTGCCCAGGCGACAGTATGATTTTAAATGCTATCGGAGTTTTCCCGTTAAACGACAGCCTGTATCATCAATCGAATTCAACTACGAGCTTTCTCTGGGATATGGGCGATTTTACTAATACCGCAGGCTCCACAGTGGTGCATCATTACGACACCATCGCTGGGTATAACGTTTACTTAAGCGCCATTGATAGTAATGGATGTTTAGCTTCCCAAACACCACTTATTAGAGTGCGGTTAAGTACCCAACCCGATTTGCATTATACAAAAGCTTTGCGTACTAAAATATGCCAATGGGATACAGTAAGTCTTATAGGTAAAGCCATTACTAAAGAATGGGTTGCTAATTCCGAATTAAATACTGCCGGAACCACATTTCTCCCTGATGGAAGTGGGGTTAGCTACACCTCCACTTTGGTATTTAATTCCTTTGCACCAGGTCAAGTACTCACCAATGTTGCTGGAATTGTAAAAATAAATGCCACCATGGAGCATAGCTATTTGGGCGATTTAAACATAAAAATTACCTGTCCTAATGGAAACGAGTCCACTTTAAAATCATATCCAGGTGGTGGAGGCACCTTTATGGGAGAGCCCATCGATGACAATTCTACCACCGCGGGACTTGGATATGAATATTCTTGGATGTCGAATGGCACCACTACCATGCTGAGTGCAGTATCTACTTATACCCATTCTTTTACGGATTTATCAGGGACTTTTTATCCCAATGCAAACTATTTGCCTCCTTCAACGGCTTACCCCGCAACAAGTACTGCCAGCGCACCCTATCCCCTGTTAAATTACCTTCCCCAAACACCTTTTAATACATTAGTTGGCTGTCCTTTAAATGGATCTTGGACCATCACAGTTACCGATAATTTAGGTATCGACAATGGATATATCTTCAGTTGGGGAATTGAATTTGCACAAAGTTTACTTCCTGTAAGTTGGTCTTATGAACCTCTGGTTTCTACCCAAACTTGGAATAATGCCAGCAACATTATTTACAACAACGCCAATCATATAACCATACTCGGCACATCGCCGGGAACCAATACCTACACCTATACCATTGTTGATAATTTTGGTTGCACTTACGATACCACCGTTAATATAAAGGTGGTTCCAACTCCGGCTGTAAACTTAGGAAACGACACCACCATTTGTGGTTTTGGAATCATTACCATGGATGCAACCAGTAATTTACCTGGTGTTACTTATAATTGGAACACTGGCAACCTCACTCCCATTCAACAATCCAATATTTCGGGCGACTTCAGTGTTACTGTGACCAATACCGATGGTACCTTAAAATGCGCTGATAGAGATACCATTAACATTAAGCAATACGACAAAGCCAATTTAAATTTGGGCAACGACACCTGTATTTCATCCGATTACACGCTGCATGCAGGCAATTTGGGACATAATCCTCCTTTTCTCTATCTCTGGGGAGATGGCAGCACTCAAGAATCGCTGGAAATTACGGAGGCTGGAGTTTATACAGTAACCGTGGCCATTGATCCCACAGTGGATTGTATCGAAACTGATGAAATTAAAATAAACTACCTTGAGCCTAATTTTTTGGGCGAAGATTTCGAAGTATGCACTTTTGAAGATCGAAACCTTTCCATACCAGAAGCTGGAGGATTTACTCATTCCTACACTTGGTATTTGGATGGAACTGACATGATGTTTTATCAAAATGCACTCAATGTAAACAGCCTTGAAATTGGGCCCCACAATATTGTTGTTAAAGTAGATAATGGTTGTGCCGACGAAATAGCAGTAACTGCGCTGGATTGTCAGTTGGAGTTTCCCAACATCATCACCCCCAATGGAGATGGCTACAACCAAAAATTTGTGATCAAAGGCATAGAAAATTACCCCAACTCTATTTTTATTGTTTACAATCGTTGGGGAAAGAAAGTTTATGAAAACTCGAACTATCTCAATCAATTTGGCGATGCTGGATTAACCGATGGAGTTTATTATTATGTACTGATTACCACGCTCAACGGAAATAAAGAATATCGAGGAACTCTTACTGTTATCAAAGAGTAAGTAATTTAGATTTTGTTCAAAACCTAAAAGCCGCGAATTGCGGCTTTTTTTT
>DZDC01000028.1:14263-23977 GCA_022736595.1 Draconibacterium orientale
TAAGTAATTTAGATTTTGTTCAAAACCTAAAAGCCGCGAATTGCGGCTTTTTTTTGTGGAATAAGTTGCTGCAAAAGCAGTATTAATGCCGATGTAACTTTCAATATAGTCCAATTTTAACTTCGTCTTATTGGACTATTTTCAAATATAATCGGCAATAACCAATGTTAATTTACAAAATAGTTTGGACTATTTTGTAAAAACAATTGGTATAAGCAACAGCTTATCAACAATGCGATGTATAAAAGATTTAAGTGCTTTTCATCTTTAAGTTGTTAACTTTGCAACGAAATTAATAGCAGAATGGCCATTGTAACGTTAACCACCGATTGGGGACTAAAAGATCACTATGCCGCTAGTGTTAAAGGAAGTCTTTTGCGACAGATACCTAATATTCAAATCGTTGATATTACTCATCAGATTCAACCCTTCAACTTGAGGGAAGCTTCTTATGTTCTAAAAAGTGCATTTCCAAGTTTTCCAGCAGGCACCATCCACCTCATTGGCATCAATACTGAGGCATCGCTTGAGCAACCACACATTGTGGCCAAGTGCAAAGGACAGTATTTTGTGGGTTCAGACAACGGAATTTTCAGCCTTGTATTGGGTAATGAACCCATGGAAATTATTGAAATTGACATTATTCAAGATTCTGATAAATTTACTTTTAGCACCAAAGATGTATTTGTAAAAGCTGCAAAACACTTGGCTGGGGGAGGCAAAATAACCGATTTAGGCATACCCAAACAAAGTGTAAACGAATTGGTTACTTTTGAGCCTACCATCGAACAAACCCCTGAATATACCATCATTGTGGGCAAAGTAATTTACCTCGATCGGTATGAAAATGCCGTCACCAATATTAGCGAGAGTTTATTCAACACCTATGCAAAAGGACACAAGTTCGATATACTGTTTAGTTCCTATCAAAATGAAATCACCACCATTTCAAAATCGTATCTCGATGTACATCAAGGTGATGCGTGTGCTTTATTCGACAGCAACAACCTGCTCGAAATAAGCATTAGCATGGGCAATGCGGGAAGTTTACTGGGCTTAAAAGTGGATCAAAGGGTTAGAATCGTAATCAATCATTAGGGATTTTTTTTTGTAATTTCGCGACCGTTTTTATCCAGCATTAAATTTATAAACCCAGATTTATGTACGCACTTTTTCGGAAAGAATTAGCTCTGTTTTTCTCAACATTGATGGGCTATATTTCCATATTGATGTTTCTTTTAATCACAGGCCTTTTTCTATGGATTTTCCCAGGCGAATACAACATTCTCGATTTTGGATATGCCCAATTGAGTGGACTTTTTCTAATTGCTCCTTTTGTATTTCTCTTTTTAATTCCGGCACTCACCATGCGATCTTTTAGCGACGAAAATCGTAGCGGTACCATCGAATTTATTATGACCAAGCCCATATCCGACTTTTCTATTATTATGGCAAAATTTGGTGCCAGTTTTATTTTACTCATCATTTCCATTCTGCCCACGCTAACCTATTATCTATCCATATATTTTCTTGGATTCCCAAAAGGAAACATTGACTCAGCAGCCGTTTTTGGTAGCTATTTTGGCCTGCTTATGATTGGGTCAGCTTTTATTTCCATCGGTCTTTTTAGCTCCAGCATCACTTCAAACCAAGTTATATCCTTTATCATTGCAGTGGTGGTCAGTGGCACTTTCTATTTCGGTTTTGATTTTATCAACAATATGGAAATGTTTGGCTCCTCCAATCAACTTATCAAATCCATGGGAATTATTGAACATTACAGCAGCATCAGCCGTGGGGTTATCGACAGCCGTGACCTTATTTATTTTGTTAGCCTCACCACGCTCTTTCTCATGTTAACTCGGTTTTCGTTACAAAGCAAAAAGTGGTAAAAATGCGATTCAAATTTCAAAATACTCTTCGGAACCAACAATTGCTTCAATTAGTTTGGGTTTTTTCAATCCTTATTGCCCTCAATATCATGGGTCAATTTGCCTTTTTCAGATTCGATTTAACACAAGAAAATAGATATTCCATTTCGGAAAGCTCCATCGAGACCATTCAGCAACTTGATGATATTCTTTACGTTAAAGTATATTTACATGGCGATCTTCCGTCCGATTTTCGACAATTGAGCACCAATACCAAAGAATTGCTCGATGAGCTTAGAGCCTACAACAAAAACGTTCGCTACGAATTTGTAAACCCTTCTGAGAATGAAAACAAAAAGGAACGATTTAAACTTTATAAGCAACTTGCACAGGAAGGGATTGCCTATTACAACCTGCCCGTTGAAACTCAGGATGGATTTGCTCAAAAAACCATTTTTACAGGCGCATTAATCTCCTACGGCGACAAAAAAGAAGTCATCAATTTGCTCAGTAGCAATCAGAAAATCCCAAATCCTAACGAAATCAATCAATCCATTCAAGAGCTCGAACTCAATTTAATGAATGGCATTAATAAGGTCACAAAATCTAAACTCCCTCGCATCGTTTTCAGCCAAGGCCATGGCGAATTAGATCAGTACGAAGTGGCTGACTTTGCTTACTCTTTGAGCAAAAGCTATGATGTGGGACAAATTGAAATTGACAGCAAGCTTACCACTTTGATGCGCAGTGTTGAGGTGGACTCGAATCAAATAAAAATGATTTCCAATTACGATTTGCTGATTATCGCCCAACCTAAAACCGCCTTTTCTGATAAGGAAGTATTTATCATTGACCAGTACTTGATGCATGGTGGTAAAATAATTTGGGCCATCGATAAGATTGAAGCCAACATGGACAGTCTTCAAACTGCGGTAAATACTCTTGGAATGCCCAACAGCTTGAACCTCGACGAAGCCCTTTTTACTTATGGTGTGCGCATCAATAGCAATTTAATCCTCAATCAAAATTGTATGGAAATTGGTACCGCAGAAGGAGTCCTTAAGCCTTGGCACTTTTTTCCTCTCGCTTTGCCTGCCAATAAACACCTTATCACTCAAAACCTGAATGCAGTAAGCACCCATTTTGTAAGTAACATCGACATTGTGGGTAGTGGAAAAGCCAACAAAACGGTGCTGCTTCAAACCGATAAAAACAGTCGAATTATGCCCGCCCCTGCCCTCATCGACTTAGTTGAAATGATTTATCGAGGGCCCAACATCATGCTTTACAACGCACCGCCCCAAAATCTAGCTGTTCTGCTTGAAGGCAGTTTCAATTCGGCATATAAAAACAAGCTTTTGGATCCACGAATTATGGAAAATACCAACTTGTTTGACTTAAAAATGGAAAGCAAGCCAACCCAGCAAATTGTGCTTTCTGACGGAAATATCATGAGAAACCAAGTTTCGGAAAGTGCTGATGGCATTATGCCTTTCCCCCTAGGCTATGATCGGTATTCTAAAAAAACCTTCGACAACAAGAAGTTTCTCCTCAACAGTGTCAATTATTTAATGGGTGATTTAAACCTAATTCACCTTCGCAACAAACAATACAAAATTAGATTGCTCAACAAGGAATTGGGGATCAACCACCGACTGAAATGGCAGCTCATCAACACCATCATCCCTGTGCTCAGCATCATTCTTTTGGGTCTCGTCATCGGACTACTCAAAAAAATCAAATACAAAAAAGTTTAATTCAAACCTGAAATACATCCATCCATGAATTGGAAAACCATACTCATCACCCTGCTAAGCCTCGGACTTCTTGCCTTTGCCATTTTTATGGTCAAGAATCAAAAATCGAGTACCGAGCTTAATGAATTTGTAGTGGCTGACACCTCAATTGTTGAACAAATTTATATTGCCAACAAGAACAATGACAACGTCAAACTGACCAAAAAGGAAGGAATCTGGTATGTCAACGAAAAAGAAGCGGCCATTGGAGAAAGTGTACGTGTGATCTTAAAGACGATGTTATTAATCGAAATAAAAAGACCCGTTGCAAAATCAGCTTATGAAAATTCAATTAAGAACTTAGCCACCAGCGGGATTAAAGTTGAAATATATCAACGATTGCCACTTATATCGTTAGGAAGTCTAAAGCTTTTTTACCGACTCACCAAATCAAAAGTATTTTATGTGGGCAATCCCACGCAAGATTTAATGGGAACCCTTTTGAAGTCAGAAAAATCGGACGAGGTTTACGTGACCTATCTTCCTGGGTTCAATGGTTATTTGACCGAGCGTTTTTCGCCATACGCTGCCGACTGGATTAGTCACAATATTTTCAATTATTCTATTAAAAACATCCAAACCGTTACCGTAGAGTTTGGACAAGATTCGTCTCAAGCCTATAAGCTGTTGAACGACGGCTCACAAAATTTCAAGCTTTATAGTCTCTCCAATGACCTTGAAATAAAAGACTATGATACCATCAGGGTTTTAGAAAGCATGGCCTCATTTAGAAACGTCAATTATGAGCTTTTGCTCGACAATGTTCCTCAAGAACGACAAGACAGCATTCTCAGTTTGATTCCTTATCGCAAGGTAACCGTAACCACTAAAGACCTTCAAACAAAAACTTTAAGGATGTACCTTCGCCCCAATTACGGTCAAGTACCCGACTTAAATGGCAAGTTGTTTCCCTATGATGTGGATCGTATGTATGCCTATGTAGATGGTATTGCAATGCCTCTTTTAGTTCAATATTTTGTGGTGGATAACATCACTCGGCCTCTGGCTTTTTTCTCAAAAGATTATAAAACCACCTCCAATTATGTAGGCGGATTTATAGGCACCAATTCGGAAAAACCCAACCCATAATTTTTTATTTTCAAACGCAGAATATTCTACGAATATTTTTACATTTACCAACTTATTTTAAGAAACATATCAAACCAAAATAATATGAAATTTATAGTATCTAGTCAAGTATTACTCAAGAGTTTACAATCAATTGGCGGCGTTTTGGGAAGCAACAGCACCCTGCCCATTCTCGACAATTTTCTTTTTAGTTTGCAAGACGAAAAGCTTACCATTACCGCTTCGGATATAGAAACCACCATGACTATTGTAGTTCCTGTTATCAAACACGAAAGCGAAGGTCTTGTAGCTATTCCTGCCAAACTTTTGCAAGACACTTTAAAAACCTTTGGAGATATTCCAATCACTTTCAACGTGAGTCTCGATAATCAAAGCATTGAACTCATCACCGATGATGGAAAATTTAAAATGAGTGGGTTTGATGGAAATGAATTTCCAACGCTGCCAGAGCTAAGCAATACCAAGAGCATCAGCATTAAAGCTGAAATATTGGAGCAAGCCATTAGCAAAACCCTTTTCGCCACTGGAAATGATGAATTGCGCCCTGTAATGATGGGAGTAAATTTTGAATTTACCGATCGAGGAATGATTTTAGTGGGTACCGATGCTCACAAATTGGTAAAATATACCAACAAATCCATTCAAAGCGAGCATGTCGATAGTTTTGTTATTCCTAAAAAACCTTTGAACCAACTCAAAAACAATCTTGGAAAAACCAATGGTGAAGTTCAGATACAATACAATAAAGTAAACGCACTCTTTGAGTTTGAAAATTTCAGCATGGTTTGTCGTCTTGTTGATAGCAAATATCCTAATTACGAATCTGTTATTCCCAAAGATAATCCTAATACTTTGATTGTTGACCGCGTACAACTTCTCAATAAAATTCGCAGGGTGAGTTTTTTCTCCAATCAATCTACCAATCAAATTCGATTAAGCATTCATGGTCAAGAATTGGTTCTCAGCGCTGAAGATCTTGATTATACCAACGAAGCTCACGAAAGATTGAACTGCTCCTTCAAAGGATCGGATATGGAAATTGGATTCAACTCTAAATTTTTGCTCGAAATGCTTAACAATATCGATAGCGAGCAAATAAAACTTGAATTAAGCAGTCCCGGTAGAGCTGGCATCTTACTACCCTATTTACTTGAAGAAAGTGATGAAGAGATTCTGATGTTGGTAATGCCCATCATGCTCAACAACTAAAATTATTACCTTGGCAAAAACCGAGAAATAAAATATAATTAAATAAGAATCCGCCTTGGCGGATTTTTTTATCTTTGTGCACATGACACCAAGTTTATTTATTCAGATTGGGCTCCCCGATATCATCGACATCTTGATGGTTGCCTTTTTAATTTATACCATTTATAAACTGGTGAAAGGCACTGTCGCCATTAATATTTTCCTTGGAATTGTATCCCTGTATTTTGTCTGGAAATTGGTAGGGATGTTTCAAATGCGGATGCTTCAAGAAATTCTTGGGCAGTTTATCAGTGTTGGGGTGATTGCGTTAATTGTGGTTTTTCAGCAAGAAATTCGCAAGTTTCTTTTGATGCTGGGTCGTATTCATACCAAACAGCATTTTTGGTCAAATCTTCTGCGACGTGATAATTTTGAAATAAACACTGACTTTCAAAGCCTTACCACCGCCATACAAAGCATGTCAAAAAGTTATACGGGCGCGCTTATCGTTATTAAACGCAAAAACGACCTTACCGAAATTATCAACAGTGGAGTTAAAGTAAATGCCATACTTAGCGCACCCTTAATTGAAACCATTTTCTTTAAAAACAGCCCACTTCACGATGGAGCCGTAATCATAAACCACGATGTTATTGAAGCAGCTCGCTGCGTACTTCCTTTAACCCAGAGAGAGGATTTTCCACCCGAATATGGGCTCCGACACAGGGCAGCCACCGGCTTGAGTCAACAAACCGATAGCCTCTGCATCATTGTATCGGAACAAACAGGTCATATTTCTTACGCAGAAAATGGCGTTCTTACCACCAATATCAGCATTGATAAATTAACTAAACTACTGCATAAGATTTTCAGTCCTGATCAAAAATCCTAATTTCTGAGGTCCAGTCCGAAAAGTCCTAAAAATAACTTTACGCGATTTTTTGACCTTAATCCCTAAAGGGAAATCGCTGAAAATAACTTTTCAGAGCAGACTCAATTTCTGAGGTTCACTTTCATTTTCAAACCCATCGAAAACCAACGACCTGGTTGAATGATGTTTCCATGATCAAAATAGCTCACATCAAATAGATTACTTATATCCACGTAAACTAAAAGGTTTTTGTTTTCATAATTGAGGCGCACATCAGCCAGCCAATACGATGGATATTGTTGCGATACTTCCTTTCCAGTTTCGGTATTGTAAAATAAATATTCCCCTTCGCGATCGTGATAATGCACTCGATACGAAATACTAAAGGACTTATACAAAACATGTTGCAGATCGAAAACAATTTTATTTTTTAAGTAATCCATCACATAATGAGATTGATAATCTGGAGCCTTGCTTACCTTGTTGATATAACTGTATTGCAATCCAATACGATGAATCCAAGCCACTGCTTTTAAATTAGATTTTGAAGGATTAACGGCCAAGATAAAATCAAATCCTGAGGTATAAACCTTAGTCACATTAATGGGTTGCCATTTCAAGGTATCAGCCTTCCGCACCCAGTCGATGGAATTACTGGCATTGGCATAAAACAAGCGAATGGAGGATTCCAAAATTGCATTTTTATACTTCGTTCCCAATTCGTTAACCCATTGCGACTCAGGAGTAAGGTCAGGATTTCCAATATTGGAAGGCCCTTGATAAAACAAATCGGTGAAAGTCGGCAATCGCATTCCCGAATTAAAGCCCACAAAAAACCTGAACTTATGATAGTTATAGCTTAAATCCACACCAGGAAATATACCATTGCTCGCCTTTTGATTGGGGAAAATGAAATACGACAAACCACCTGAAATCTTAAAATTTTTCCATTGATAACTTTGTTCCAAAGCTATATTGGCAAAAGTTCGCTCATAGAATTTGGTATAAAACCCTTCGCTATCAAATAATGCCTGCATGGTATCGGATTGAGTTAAGCCCAGTACATTGCTGTTAATTCGCTCATTTCTAAGACTAACCCCCAAAGTTGTTTTGCCAATTTTAGAAACAAACCAAGCCTGAGAGCTCCAATGCACGACTTGAGTAAAGTGGTAATTATGGTTTTTATACCAACTAGGAACGCTCATTCCCTCTCTAAATAATTCAAACCGATCAATATTGGCGCGGTAATGCACACGATTGATGGTGGAAATGCGACCCTTTGATTTCAATTCAAGGCCAAGCAAACAATTTCTCAACTCTTCAAACTGATTGGGATATTTTGGAGTATAAAAACTATTCGCACCAAAGGCTTTATCAGCGCCTGCAAGAAACCATTTCAATTGCATTCGAGGGTTCAAGTCCATGGTTGATTGGTAGAACAAACCCCATTTTTTAAAATCGGTATTAGAGGTATAACCTTTGGACTGTGCGCCAGATGCTGATAAAAAGTGAGTAAACTTTTTGCTTTTTAGAGAAATTGAAAAATGAGCATCAAAAGTTCCAAAATCGCTGGCTACCAGCCCCACTTCAAGTGCGTTGCCTTGTGGCGATGGGCCTTGAAAGTTAACCGTTCCTGCATAAGCATTGGCTCCCAACACCCGTGTCGCAGGTCCATTTAAAAATTCAATCTGTTGAATTTGAGAAAGGTGTAATGGTAAATTTAAGCTGTGGTGACCGGTTTGGGGATCGGAGAGGTCGAAGCCGTCATAGAGAATTTGAACTTGATCAAAGGTGCTACCATGCAAGCTCAAGTCGGCTTGGATGTCGCTTTTGCCTCTAAGGCGAAGGTCGAGGCTCGATTGGGAGCCCAAGGCATCAAAAAGGTCGCGGGTAGGCGTTTTCTGAAGCTCGGGCACGGAGATTACTTGTACCATACGAGCTAACTCCCGGCTCATCACCGGTGTCAGTTCACCTACCACTTCGACAGTGTCCAGATCGTACTCGTTGGATTGTGGTTGTATATTACTTGTTTGAGCCTTCATTTGAGGCACAAAAAGCAATTGTAACAAAGCCACAGCCAATCCAGCAATCCGAACTTGAACTTTCAAACTATTGAAGATCGCAAATTTTTTGCGTGTCCAATGTTTGAAGCTCAAAGTCATTTGTCTAAAATGGTTTTGGTTCATAAAATTGAAATTACGATTAGGCCGCAAAGGTATTAAAATATAAGCCTTTCGAGAAGCATTCCTTATTTTTAAATCCTATTTCATATTTCTTTCATTTTTGGTGAACCATTCCTATTGATCTAAATTATTCTATGATTCCTTGTTCTCCGAATTCCGAAAGCAAAAACCATTTCCAATGAAAACGTTTTTTTGGACGTAAAAAAAACCGATGCGCTACGCACATCGGTTTTTTTTTAGTGATCCGGGCGGGATTCGAACCCACGGCCCGCAGCTTAGAAGGCTGCTGCTCTATCCGACTGAGCTACCGGACCCACTGAAGATTTTTGTAAGGGTCTATTCAACAAATATGATTTTACAACTTGAAGTTGTAGAACAATTTGAACGAAACTTGACGATACAAAAAAAGGAGACTAGCTCCTTAAATCTTTGTCGGGGTAGCAGGATTCGAACCTGCGACCCCCTGCTCCCAAAGCAGGTACGCTAGCCGGGCTGCGCTATACCCCGAAAAATAAAAGAACTTCTGTTCAAATTTTGAGGCTGCAAAGATAACTATTTTTATATAGCACGCAAATCAATTGAAAAAAAACTTACGTATCATCAAACATCTGAAATAATCCTTTTCGACCATCGCAAATGATAGATTGGATATAAATTCCTCAATAAATGTTGATACATAATGGGATCGCCACCTATAGACGGGTCAAAAAGTCCGA
>DZDC01000282.1 GCA_022736595.1 Draconibacterium orientale
GCATTCCCCGTCAAATGCAAATTAAATGTTTGCGCTAAAAAGTTGAAAATATCGTCATTGACAAACTGAGGAGGTTTAGGCCCTAAATAGATGTTTTGAATCCCAAGGCTAAACAGTGCCAACAAGATGATGACTGCTTTTTGTTCCATCCAGCTTAAAACAATAGAGATCGGTAAATCATTAATGGGAACATTAAGTGCGCCACTGATCGCTTTGGCGATTTCAACGGCTCCATTGGAATCATTGCATTGCCCAAGGTCGAGGTATCGCGGTATACCCGTCCCTTCAATCTCTCCAAAATCAATATCATTGAACCTGAATTTTCCACAACTTGAGGTGATAATGACGCAATCTTTTGGCAATAATTCTGCCATTTCTCGGTAATAATTTCCTGCTTTACCCGGAGCATCGCATCCTGCGATAACGAAAAACTGACGAATTTTTCCGTGTTGTACGGCATCCAAAATTTGGGGTGCTAAGGTTAAAATTGTTTTGTAATGATGACCTGTAGTGAGGGTAAGGTTCTCATTCATCACCGTATCGTCACACGCTAATGTTTTTTCGATCAATGCATCAAAATTATTATCTTCAATGGGTGTTCCCCCCTCAATTCCAACAATTTTATAGGTAAAGACTCTATCGATGTAATCGGCATTTTTCTTGGGAGGGACAATACAGTTGGTATTGACGACAAACGTCCCTTTAAATTGTTTGAGAAGCTCCACTTGATCAAACCACGCTTTACCGACGTTTCCTTTAAGGTGAGGATATTTTTTAAGTTCTGGGTAGCCGTGCGCGGGTAACATTTCGGAGTGGGTGTAGACATTGATCCCTTTACCCTCAGTTGCTTTGAGCAATGCTTCAAACATCTCTAAATTATGACCGCTAACAAGGATTGCTTTCCCCTCAACCGTGTTTTGAGGGACAACGACGGGAGTTGGGATACCGAATTTCCCTGTATGGGCATTGGAGAGTTTATCCATCACCTCTATTCCCGCACTACCCACTTTCATGAGTTGTTTGATATGGTCGTCAAAGTTGAAGTTCACATTGGTAAGGGTGAAATAGAGTGTTTCGCTCATTACATCATCGACAGCTTTGGTTTGAGTCGGCTGTAACTCATTGAGATGCTCTCGGTAGGCACTAAGACCCTTGAGACCAAAGATCATAATATCCTGAAGACGGGCAAGATTTTCATCTTTTCCACACGTACCGACAACCGCACCCGTACTGCC
>DZDC01000029.1 GCA_022736595.1 Draconibacterium orientale
GCGGTGCATTTTTAATCTCTAGGAAAGAAATATCCCTCTGCGGTGAAAAGAATTTTTTCAGCAGTCGTTATTTTTAAAAATATAGATTTGCAGTCCTAAAGTCAAATTATGGAAGTCATTTCGTAATTTAGCCCCATAAAATAGCAAAGATGGAAACAATCAAAGAAATTTTCAGAATAGGTCATGGTCCTTCGAGCAGTCACACCATGGGGCCCAGTAAGGCCGCCCAGCAGTATCGCAAAAAGCATCCCAATGCCACCCAATTTAGAGTTACACTTTATGGCAGCCTGGCACTCACTGGAAGAGGCCATCTAACGGATAAAGCTATTGAAGAAGAGCTGGCTCCGGCAAAGGTGGAGTTTGTGTGGAAAGGAAATGAAGGCAAAGAATTTCATCCCAATGCTTTGGAATTTGAAGTGCTTGATCGAGGCATTTTTGCCGATTTGTGGCTGGTGTATAGTGTTGGAGGCGGAAAAATTGTGGATCATGACCATCGGCACCAAAGCCCAGAATCCATTTACACACAACGCAATATGCACGAAATTTTAAAATACAATCAGGAAACTGGTAAAAGTTTTTGGGAGATTGTATTTGAAACCGAAGGTCCGGAAATCAAAACCCATTTGGCTGAAGTATGGCAAGTGATGCAAGAAGCGATTGAGCGCGGAACCAAGACCGATGGATTGATACCTGGTGGATTAAAGATCCAACGCAAATCGTCTTCCTACTTTATTAAAGCACAACATTACGAAGGTTACGCCAAAACTTCGAGTCTCATCTTTAGCTATGCCTTGGCCGTTTCTGAAGAAAATGCCTGCGGAGGAAAAGTGGTGACAGCCCCCACCTGTGGTTCGTCAGGGATATTGCCGGCCGTGCTTAAAATCAGCCAACAACAATTCAACTTCGATGACGATAAAATCATCAAAGCCATGGCTACAGCCGGACTCATTGGTAATATTGTAAAACACAATGCCAGCATTTCAGGTGCCGAAGTCGGTTGCCAAGGCGAAGTGGGTGTGGCTTGCGCCATGGCCGCCGCAGCTGTAGCTCAATTGATGGGAGGTAGTCCTGCCCAGATTGAATACGCTGCCGAGATGGGATTGGAGCATCATCTTGGGCTCACCTGCGATCCCATCAATGGATTGGTGCAAATACCCTGCATCGAACGCAATGTGCATGCCGCCGCTCGTGCCTTTGACTCAGCCCGCTTTTCGGTAATGTCGGATGGGTCGCATCTGATCAGCTTCGACCGGGTTACTCAAGTGATGAAGCAAACCGGAAAAGATCTCCCAAGCCTTTATCGCGAAACCGCCATGGGCGGACTTGCTGCATTCAACTTTCAACATCAATCTAAATAACGGTAAAAATGAGATACAATGGTGCCCTTTTCTTTGGGTTTTTGGCTTTATGGCTCATTCCTGAACGACTTTTTTCACAAAACCTTAATCCAAATTTTGAAGCAACAGAACTTTATGAGATGCTGCTGATATCGTCGCGAACCTGCATGCTCGATAGCGATTACATTCAAGGAATACCCGAACCCCAATTTCATCATTTGGCTTATAGTTCCCCAGTTATGGCCATGGACAATAAGTGGGAACTGTGGACGTCCGATGGTCAAATTCCTGTGATCAGTCTTCGAGGTTCTACCCTTAAAGCCGAAAGTTGGATATCCAATATTTACGCAGCCATGGTGCCTGCCACGGGTTATCTTTTATTGAGTGCTACCGATACTTTCCACTACCAACTTGCCGATAATCAGAGGGCTGCAGTACATGTGGGCTGGCTGTTGAGTATGGCCTATCTGAGCCGCGACATCCTGCCCCGCATCGATTCGATGTATGCCATGGGACATCGAAGCTTCCTTATCACCGGGCACAGTCAAGGTGGTGCCTTAAGTTATTTGCTTACTGCATATCTGATGCAACTGCAGAAAAAAGGACGTTTACCAGCCGATTTGCAGTTTAAAACCTATTGCACCGCCGCTCCCAAACCAGGGAATTTGTATTTTGCTTTGGACTATGAATATGCTACACAAAAAACGGGTTCCTTCAATGCAGTGAATGCTCTGGATTGGGTTCCTGAAACCCCTGTTAGCATTCAAACCCTTACCGATTTTCAGATAGTAAGTCCATTGTATCAAGCCAAACCCCTGATCAAAAAGCAGAAATTTGGCCGTCGTTTAGCCATGAACTATATGTATCGGAGGCTTTCTAAACCCACCTTAAAGGCCCAACGACGCTATGAACGATACATGGGAAAACGAGTGTCTAAAATGGTTCAAGATTATTTGCCCGATTATGTGGAGCCCACCTATTTCCCCAGCATGGCTTACGTGCGTGTGGGAAATCCAATAGTGCTCTTCCCCAGCAACCTTTACTACCAAAAGTTTGAGCCCAATTCAAAGGATTTGTTTGTAAACCATTTACATAAGGCATATAGTTTCTTGGCTTGGGAGGCAAAGAAGTAGAAAAATATTTGAAAAAATGAAAGTATTTGTAAATAAATGATTTACAGTTGTTAAAAATTCTCGATTATTCTTATTCAAGCCCGTTGCAAAATTAAAATTAGTGAAAGTTTTGTTACGGGCTCTAACTTTGCTACGGGTTTAGTGCTCCATTTTTCGTAATTCTCTAAATCCTTTTTAATCCTTACCTTTGCCTTTCGTTGGATCGGGGATTTACTCGCTCCTTTTTTTAACCCTCACTTATGCAAAAATACGTATGGAGTCTTATTATTTCGCTGTTAGCCCTTTGGTTTACTGCCTGTAAAAAAGATACTCCCGAAACTCAACCTCCCCCTGTGGTGACCGAAGAACAGGCTTTTTTCGACTTGAAGCAATTGCCCGAAATTAAGCTCACATTCAGCCTTGAACAATGGAACAAACTGCTCAACTATTACGACCAGAATCCTAAAAATGAAAAGAAAGTAAAAGCCAGCTTCTATTTTAATCGCGGTGGTAAAATGGATACATTGACCGAAATAGGAGTGAAGCTTCGTGGTAATACCAGTCGACGACGCCCTGAAGGCGCTGAAGGAGAAGCGCATAGCACTGAATATCCCGATTGGCACCATTGCCATTTTGGCCTCGATTTCGACAAATATGTTGATAATCAAAATTACAACGGCTATCGCAATCTGATATTGAAATGGTTTAAAGATGACGGAGCTTATGCCCGCGAAATTTATAGTTATGATTTGTTTCAACGCTTTGGCATTTGGACTGCTCCCGAGGCCAGCTATTGCAAGTTGACCATCTATGTGGAAGGCGATACCAAACCTGCCTATTATGGCATTTATGCTATGATCGAAAGTGTGGATGAAGCGTTTGTAAATCAACGAAAATCGCATTGGGGCAGCGACATCGGTTTTATGTGGAAAGGCGGATGGGCAGGCAGCAACAATGCCAGTTTCCAAACCGCGCAAAGCATGGGAGTGGAGCAGGTAGAACTCGATCCGTCGCAGTCGCAATACTTTGCCTACGACCTCAAAACCCGTGAAGAAGAACTTGCCACCGCAAGTGCTGAACTTACCCAATTTATATATGACCTCAACCATAAAACTGGTGACGATTTCAAACAATGGATCAGCACTCGGATGGATGTTGATTTATTTCTTAAAACCTATGCAACCAATGTCATTTTGGGAATGTGGGACGACTATTGGGTGAATGCCAACAATTTCTATTTCTATTTTGCCCCCAATGGAAAAGCCTATTTTATTCCTTACGATTACGATAATTCTCTTGGCACTTCATTGCTCATGGAAAATAGTGGCACTAAAAATCTCCTGTATTGGGGTCCTGGTTCAGGGCGTCCGTTGATAAATAAAATATTGGCTATCAGTGAGTATAAGGAGAAATATAAAGACTATCTGCGTCAACTCATCAATCCTGCCAACGATCTTTTTCATTACGATCGAAGCATTCAACGGCTTTATACATGGCACGCCCTCATTCTGCCTCATATTGCCAACGATACAGGTGAAGATATGGTAATGGACGACCAGCCCGCTTCCTGGGCCAATTGTGGTTTTTATCGACTGCTTTCAGGTAATGCTGATGGAGGAGTCAATGGGGAGGCTAATTTTTTCAAAACTCGCACAGCCAACATCAATTTTTAAGTTATCAATCCTTATTTCAAAGCTTAATTTCAATACTTTTGGCCGCATTTTAAAAATTGGCAATGGCATCAAAATTTAAAAATTTCTGGCGAAAAATGCTGCGATGGTTTCTCAAAGCCATGATGTGGTTTTTTATTGTAAGTATTTCAATGGTAATAATATACCGTTTTGTACCAGTTCCATTTACCCTGACTATGGTAGGCCGCAGCTTTGAACAGTTGTTTAGCGATCAGGAAATGGTATGGGAACACGATTGGGTTTCGCTCGACGAAATGTCGCGGCACCTGCCTCAAGCGGTGGTGGCCAGCGAAGATAATTTGTTTATGAAGCACCATGGATTTAGTTTTACGGCCATGAAGCGGGCATTGGAACAAAACAAAAAAGGGAAAAAGGTGAGGGGAGGAAGCACCATTTCGCAGCAAACGGCTAAAAATGTTTTTCTTTGGCAAGGGCGCAATTATGTGCGTAAAGGTTTAGAAGCTTATTTTACAGTACTTATAGAATTGGTTTGGGGCAAAGAGCGCATCATGGAAGTGTACCTCAATAGTATCGAAATGGGCAATGGAATCTATGGTGCGGAAGCCGCTTCGCAGTATTGGTATGGCAAAGCGGCCAAGCGACTCAGCAGTCGCGAAGCGGCGGGAATTGCAGCCATTCTGCCTAATCCACGAAAGTTTAAAGCCTCACATTCTTCAAAGTATATCGAAGGTCGTAAATCGAAAATTCAAAGAGTAATGCGCCAAATTGGGCCCGTTCGCTTCGACAAGGAGAAGAAGAAAGAGAAGTAGCGGGATTATTACAAATATTCATCATAAGCATACCTTTGCCTATCTATTTTAAGTATTTTTGGCTTGAAAATTTTTTAATCGACCCCGTATATTCATGGAGAATTTTGTTGTATCAGCGCGTAAGTATCGTCCGGTTACCTTTGATTCGGTAGTAGGCCAGAGTAGCATTACCTCAACTTTAAAGAGTGCCATTCTCAATAATCATTTAGCTCAAGCTTTTTTGTTTACGGGGCCTCGTGGAGTTGGAAAGACTACCTGCGCACGCATTTTTGCCAAAACCATCAATTGTGAGCATCTCAACGATAAAATGGAACCTTGCGATCAATGCGAAAGTTGTGTATCGTTCAATCGAAACAATTCTTTCAATATTCATGAGCTAGATGCCGCCAGCAACAATTCGGTGGAAGACATCCGTCGATTGGTGGAACAAGTGCGCATTCCTCCACAACTGGGTAAGTACAAAGTGTATATCATCGATGAGGTTCACATGCTCTCCCAAGCGGCATTCAATGCCTTCCTTAAAACCTTGGAAGAACCTCCAGCGTATGCAAAATTTATTTTAGCTACCACCGAAAAGCATAAGATAATCCCCACCATCCTCAGTCGCTGTCAGATTTACGATTTCAATCGCATCACCCTCAACGATATAGCCGAGCATATAGCTTATGTGGCACAGAATGAGGGTGTGACCGTGGAGCCCAAAGCTTTGATGGTAATGGCTCAAAAGGCCGATGGTGCCATGCGCGATGCCCTTTCCATATTCGATCAAATTGTGAGTTTTGCGGGCAACCATGTTAGCTACAAAGCCACCATTGAAAATTTGAATGTCCTTGACGAAGAATACTACTTCCGACTGGTGAATTTTGTGCTTCAAGGCGATATATCAAACTCTTTGATATTGTACAACGAAGTGGTGAGTAAAGGTTTTGATGGTCTTAATTTTATCAATGGTTTGGCTTCGCATTTACGCAATTTATTGGTGAGTAAAGATGCCGGAACCATTACTCTTATCGAAACCAGTGAGCAAAGCAAACAGGCTTTTGCTCAGCAATCTGTACAATGTAGTTTGCGCTTCTTGATTGGAGCCATTGATCTTTGTTCTCAAGTGGATTTGGCTTATAAAAATGCCTCAGACAAACGTTTGCTGGTGGAGCTCAATCTCATGAAAATGTGCAAACTCACTGTTCCTTTTGAAAGTGACAGTCAAGCTGGAGCTGAAAAAAAAAACCCTGAACTAAACCCTAATCCTGTTACTGCTGCCCAAGTGCCAAGCGTAAGCAAGCCTGAAGCACTTCCCCTTTCTCGCCCTGTTTCTCCTGCAGTGAGTATACAAAACGAAGTGACCCCACCGACCTCAGCAGTGATAGAACCCAAAGTGGAGGCTGAATTTAAAATTTTAAAGACCAATAGGTCGAGGGGGTTAAGCCTAAGTAATGAATTGGATCAAAAGGCCATTATTTCTGGAGATCAAAGCACTGAAGAGACTCTTAACCAACGTTTTGACTCGGTGAGCATCCGTCTTGATGAGAAAGATATCATCCAGGGAATAAAAGATTTTCTTAATCATACTCGAATAGAGAAACCCGTTTATGCTAATTCGCTTTTAGCAGAGGAATGTAAATTGGGAGATAATAATACATTGAACCTGGTGTTCACCAATCAAAGTGCTGCTGAAAACAAAGAGACATTGACCGAACTCATTCAATTTTTGCGGAAAGAGTTGAATACCACTGAAATACAAATGGGATCTATTGAAATACATGAAACAGAAGTGGAGCGTCAACCTACGGCCATGGAAAGATATTTAAAAATGACTGAAATCAATCCACAACTCGATGCTTTACGGAAGCAATTGGATATGGATTTGAGAGATTAGTACCCAATTTATCCAAGTTTTGCGTAGGCAGCTTGAATCTTAAGACAAGTTTGCTGAAGTTGGTCGGGGCTAAAAGGAGTTTTTTCCTTCTTAAAATCCATATCGTATATGGTATTAATAGGAATGAGGTGAATGTGAGCGTGAGGAACTTCAAGTCCAATTACAGTAAATCCAATTTTTTTACAAGGCACAACTTCTTTGATGGCTTTTGCAATTTTTTTAGCAAAATTCCAAAGGTCTGCGTGCATTTGGTCATCGAGATCCACAATGTTGTCCACCTCTTGTTTAGGAATAACTAAGGTATGACCTTCGGCCAAGGGGTTAATGTCTAAAAAGGCATAAAACTGATCATTCTCAGCTACTTTGTAGCTTGGAATTTCACCTTGGATGATGCGAGTAAATAGGGTGGACATACTAACGTTCTATTTTGATAATTTCAAAAACAATTTTTCCAGCTGGCACCAAAATTTCGGCGGTATCTCCTACCACTTTTCCAAGAAGTCCTTTGGCAATTGGGCTGCTAACCGAAAGTTTACCTGCTTTTAAGTCGGCTTCTTTCTCAGGAACAAGGGTATATTTCATTTCTGATTTTGTAGCCAGATTAAGGAGGGTAACTTTAGACAGAAGCAAAACCTTAGAGGTGTCAATTTTTGACTCGTCAATCAATCGGGCGTTTTGAACAATCTCTTGAAGTTTGGCAATTTTCATCTCCAAAAGACCTTGGGCTTCTTTGGCAGCATCGTATTCAGCATTTTCCGAAAGGTCTCCTTTATCACGGGCATCGGCAATCTGTTGCGAAATAGACGGACGTTCTATAGTGATTAGTTCACGCAACTCTGCATTTAGCTTCTCTAATCCTTCTTCTGAGAAATATTGAATATCAGACATAATTTGAGTTTTAATAATGTTTATTGAAATCAAAAAGTGATCTTAGATTTCTATAGGTTTCTATATAAGAAATCAGAAGGCCTTTTGGGCCTTCTGATCGTCAGCAAAAGTATATTATTTTTTTAATATTATAAATAATATTTTATAGGTGAATTCTTATTCCAACGCTATGGGACCCAGCAAAGGGATTGGAGGTTTGGTAAGCGTAATCTAAAGAAAAGCCAGCTTCTTCTCCTTTTTTGAAAGGAACTTCAAGCGATAAACCTCCAGCTAAACCTGTCGAAGTAGTCATACGTTCGGAGGTACTCCATATTCCTTGTTCGTAAGTATAGCCCAAACGAAGGCGCATAAAGCGAGTCATTTTGGCTTCAAAACCAATAGAATGTTGGTCGTTAGTAAAGGAGTTAGAGGTGAAGGTATAAGAAGGAGTAAGTCCATAATTGGCTCCAAATTCAAAATCATAGGATGCAGCAAGTTTAATCAAGGAAGGAAGTTCAAAACCCGCAGAACGTTGTTTTACAGTCATTGCATTGGGTTGACCAGGAACATAGCCTCTGAAAGAAAGACCATCACCATCAAACTTCATATTGGGTCCTACGTTTTTGAGGGCTACACCAAATTTAATTTGCTCGCGTTTACCTGTAACGTATTGGATACCTGCGTCAATAGCTACGGTGGTAGCTTTGATGATACTGGTGGATTCACTCACAATTTTAAAGTTGATACCTCCATAAATATTATTGGAAAAGGTGCGCGCATAACTGATGTTAATGTTGCTTTGTTTAGGTGAATACATTCCAATTCCGCCTTCGGGTTGATCAACGGTTGTAAACTCGATATCGCCATAGGAGAAAGAAACCACAGATAATCCAATTACCCCTGACTCACCCACTTTCTGAGCTAAACCGAAAGCAGCAATGTTAGTGCCGCTACCTTTAAGCCAAGTGGTATTTGAAAAAATGAGTTCGGTGGAGGTAGTATGTGCCAAGCCTGCCACATTGAGGAATTGGGCCTCTAATCCGTAAGCGTAAGCTGAGTTTGCGCCACCGAGACCATTGCTGCGAGCCCAAGGATTAATAAGCAACTGTCCGGCGCCGGCTTCACCTGCACGATCTTTGTTCCCTGCGAAGCTGCTTCCAAAGAACATACTAGCTACGAGGGTTAATATCAAATATTTATACATATTGTTCATTCTTATATGTTGTTTTGATCGTTTAATTAAAATGCATTTAAGTCAATTTGACGTATTACTCCAAACCATTTTACTACCTTTTCTCCGATATTAGGAGCTTCGATGTGGAAGTAATAAACGCCGCTTGCGATAGGAATGTTGGCAGTATTTTTCAAATCCCAGTCCATAGTTGTACCGGTATCGTCTTTGGTATAACGACGAACTAAGGTTCCATTGGTACTAAAAATGCTGATGGTGCATACCTCTGGTAAGTTGGTGATGCGTACCCGATTGTCTAACTGGTCGGTTTCGTAATCAGAGTATGCGTAGTAAGGATTGGGGACAACACGAATCAAATCAAGGGCTGATTTTGCGGTTTCGTTATCGTAGGTTATGGTAGAAATATTTGCAGTATTAAACCCATAAGCAGGATATCCGTTGTTGTAGGAAGTAGTTCCAACCCCCGTATTCACTGAAGGCCAAGGCTCTTTAGCATAGGTTTGATTTACACGTAAACGGATGGTAGCTTCGTTATCCAACCAATTTTGTCCTGCAACAGTCATAGGAATGGATACCCACATAATGTCGCGGTGTACTTGCATTAAGGTAATTGCATTGGGGTTACCTTTTAGTTTGTTGTACAACCAGGCTCCATGGTCGTATGGAGGGCAACTGTTTGTATTGGGTGAATGACGCAACACATACAAGAAGTGTTTTCCTCCCATCAAGGGTGTACCAAGGTTTGTAGAATAGTTTGATGTTGGGTTAAATTGCATATCGCGGCCATTTTCACCAACCAACCATGATGACTCACCATACATCAAATTTAAGCGCTCACCCGTTTCAACAGAGATGGCATAGCCTGGGAACCAACCCATGCTGGCTTCTGAGATAAAGTTAGGTACTTCGGTATTTGAAGGATCTGCTCCACTGCCACTGGCTGCAAAATTACCATTCTTGTCGATGGATTTAGCAGAACGTAAACGAAGTTTAGAAACCCCACCTTCTGCAGCAGCCGCTTCGTCACCTGTTTCGATTACGGGACAACGGGTCCATTTACTTTGGTCAGAAGTATATACAATATCCACACTTTCTAGGATGTTGATTGAATAATTGCTATGAGTGTTGGTTCCTGCAGGTCCGTTGGCATATTTTGAAGCCAATCGGTAGGGAGCCCAAGTTCCACCTATCATTTTTTCAAAGTTTTCATTGGGGTCCACCCAGAAACTTGTAGATGCCCCTGATGGGGCGGGGTCATAATCACTACGGAATTCTTTTCCGGTTTCTCCATTAACCGTACCTGAACGGATCCAGTTAAATGGACTAGGAGTGCTAAAATCTAAGTCAGAGAATCCGTCTATATCTGGCCAACCTCCTAACCACATTTTTGAGCTGTCGGCATAGGTCAATGTGGCACCTATATATCCATTGAGGTTATTAATATCACCAGCTCCATTATTTTGTTTGATTTGGATGCTTAATCCCTCGTCAAGCAGCAAGTATTCGTCACCCAATTCAATGGTATTTCCTGAATTTGCAATGAGGGTTCCATTCTTATATAAATCCCATCGTGCAGTATCTACAGATCCAGAGTTGGTGAAGCGTACTTCGTAATCAGCATTTTGTACGTTCAAAGGATCAATCACTTTTACATTGATAGGGCCAGCTCCATTCATATACTCAATGCGTTCAACTTGATTTTTTTCAAGAATTTCAGCTTTCGATTTTGCGGTTAATTCTAAGTTAATGCCACCATTTCCTCTACCATCGAGACGGGTAATCATAGGGCCAGATCCATACTCAGAACGAGCTATTAATCCTCCTTTACGAGGCGTAGGAAGGTGAGGCATTAAGGTATGAATTTGAATGGGGCCTAGAGCCGACTTACGTCCGGCAAGGTAAGGTGTTTTTTGACCATTTAATCCATCTGGAGTGGATGGGTCTTGAGAATAGGTTTTAAAATTATTGTAGGAGTAGGCGATGGCTACAAAATAATATTTTTTGTTGTTCACCAAACGAGTGTCGCCACTAGCAAATTTATCTTCTGTAATTTTGAAACTATGACGTATTCCGCCATCTTCAGCTTCTACTTTCAAATAAGGTACATTGCCATTCAGTTTATCGTCTTTAACAAAGTTTACTAAATTGACAACGGAGTCTTTCAAGTCGCACTGGGCTACAATACGAGCTTTATCGGCATCGCCAAGATCGGCCATGGACACTTCTGAATTCGACAACTGATAAATTTGGTATCCTTGGAATCGATAATAAGCATCATAAGTAATAAGGTCGGTATTCAAAGCCGTGATGGTAACATCTTCTTCGTAATAATTCTCATTGGAATTGTTGCTGTTGGGTAGGTTTTTGATGTAAAGGATTAAGGTGCGATCCAATTCTTGAGCGATCAACTCAGGAGCATCGGGGCCATCCAATACTTTAAAACAGTTGTCGAAAAGAGCCTGAGCTTTTTCATCAATTTGTTGAAGAAGTGAAACAGAGGCAAAGGGGCCTCCACTTGCAGCGCGAGCCCATGGAATACCTACGGTAATGTAGTTGATGGCTCCTGATTCGAGGGTGAACTCTCCTGCTGATTGCATAAAACGGCGGTCGCCAAAAGGATTGCCGGCAGTTTCTTCAGTCCAATTTTTAATATTTGCAGCAGGAGCAATTCCATTGGTACCCCAATCGCATGGGTCAGTATCCCCAGGAAACATGAAGTCACAAAAAGGGCCTCCAGAATTATGCGCATTGCCACCATAGGTCATACGGGTTCCGTCTTTCCAAATACCTCTTAAGAATTGGTAGTATTCTGGAGCGAGATCAGGATCTGACATGGATTCAACACCTCCATTATTATGGTAAACAAATTTACGCATACCAAAACGTTCGTTGTCTTTGATGCTATCGCCAAAGTTTACTCCATTGATGCTTTCGTCGCATATTTGAACCCCATTGGCATCAAATTTTGGATTATCAAGGTTGTCGTCATCCATATAGGGACCTTGGAAAAAGTCAACTCCTACTGCCGGAGGTTGATTGCCATAATGGTCTTTTTTACCTAAACCATCGATTGCTTTACCATTATAACAGTATCCTAAACCTCTTTTAACATCACAACCTACATAGTCGTCGTAGGCATAACCTAAATCGGTATCCACCCATTGGCTAAAGTATGTATTGGTAAGGCGGTAGGTGGAACGGTTGATGATTTCATAAGTGTAGAAAGTCATGTTGTTGATTTCGTCATTAGTGCTAAAGGCAAAGGCTTGAGCTCTAATTTCAACTCCGATGGCATCTCCCTTACTTTCGCTGTGGTAAGCTCCATTATCGTTGAAAACCCACCATACGGTTTGGTCGCCTTTTAATACTTGGTCGGCAAGGATTCCACCTTCTTGAGTGGGCACGTATTCATATTCTCCCTGAGCATTTTTATTGGGCTTACAAAGGCTGTTGTCAATATCATAATAGGGATAATCTCCTTGTTCCCAGTCGTAAAATAAATCACCATCCACATCCACAAAAGGAGCCAACCAATTGCTTTGGTTTAAGGCAGTATTGCCATGTGCAGGCCAATTTTTAATGATGTCAGGAACAGCGTAATCAGGATAATCAGGATTTTTAAATTTCAATAAGTAGTTGTCCACATCTTGACGAGTAATAACAAAATGTTTGTCGTATTGTTCGCAAATCTCGCTGGTAATACTGGCTTTACCATCCACCGTAAGTGGACCGGGCCAGTAGTCGTTTCCGTTGGCTCGGTAGCGTTGGAAAGCTCCTCTTAACTGACCGTTTACGTCGGTACCTCCTAACCAAAGCGAGGCTGAGAACATGGAGGTCTTAGTAGAACCCTTTGGAATTTCGTATTGAGAAATCAATTGTAAATCCCACCACATGTCGCCCCCTGTATTGATACGGGCTCTAACGTTATTAATATTAAGTTCTGTAGAACCTTTAGCAGGCAAACATTGTGCAGCAGAGGTACGGGCATTGGCCTTGGCTCCTGTATTAGAACCATTAGATGGATAATGCACCTTATCGGCCAATACATTGGAAACCAGTATCAAATTTAGGGTTCCAATGGCTAATATTTTGTAAACTATATTCATTTGTTTCAAATTTTTCGTTGTTATTTACGATGTGCTACAAATCGTTTAGGGGTTAGAAACTAAAGGTTAAACCTAATCTTATACGACGAGGTAAAGAATAATTATAAGGATTGTTTATCCGAGTAGAATACAAATCGCGGAAAGCTTGAGGATCGTTGTAAGATTCAATTTGAGATTGGTATTCTGCCGAATTTAGATATCCATCATCGTCGGGGTTACCGGTATAACGATAAACGCTGGTTATGTTTTGGCTGTTGAACAGGTTCAAAACTTGTACGTAAACATTCAAAACGTGAACTCGTTTACTGCCTTCTTTTCCTTTAAGTAAGAAATCGCGATCTACTTTTAAGTCGGCACGGAATTGCCAAGGTAAGCGCGAGCCATTGATACTACCTGATAACACAGGGCTGCCTCCACCTAAAAGCGCACTGGTAACATTGCTTTGACGACTGTAGGGCAAACCAGAACCTCCCATAAAAGTGATGTTGGCACCGGCGTTTTCAAGGATACGAATTACTTTTACGGTATTAGAACCTTTCACTCTTCTCTTGATGGTGGGTCCGTTATACTCTTTACCCATTCCATAACGATAGTCAGCCATTAAACTAATAGAATGATTACGGTCTTCAGAAATTGGATTTAAAACCCGAAGGTTGGGCTGACCTGAGGTTACCAAGTTGATACCGCTGGTGGCACTAGAACCGGTGGCATTGGCAAACTGGAGGGTGTAATTGGTCATTAAAGTCAAGTTTTTGGTTCTTCTTAGGTCATATTTAATAGTGAAACCTTTGGTAGTTCCAAAGTCAATATTGTTATAAGATAAGTAAGATACAGGATAAGCACTATTATAACGGAAAACCTGAATTTGGTCACGGGTTTCACGGTAGTATGCTGAAAGGGTTATGGCCGAACTGGCTGAGATTACTTGCTGGAAACCCAATTCATAATCGGTGGTACGTTCTGCTTTTAAATTAGGATTGTCAATCACGTCATTTCCAAGACTGTTGATAAAATAATAACTGGTCAGGGGGAGATTATTACCTGTAGTAGGACGTGATGTAAGCACGTCGTAATGAGCAAAGAACAAAGCTTCATCTGAAATGGGGAAGGAGAACGAAATACGTGGTGAAATGGTATTCTGAGGTTGGTAATCGGTAAAAGCACTGGCTTTTAACTCCTTTTCATTGGGATCAAGTAAAAGGGGTGCAATACCTGAAGCAGTCTGAATGGCGGTAGGATCTGATATTTCAGTTCCCTTTGCATCAAACCAACGAGCACCGTTGCGATAACCCATAATAGTAGTGGGATTGTAAATGTCGTTTACATACACCACATAATCATCTCCCATATTGGAAGGAACCGCTCCAAATTCATTAGCAGCAAGTTCTTTTACGGTTTTAGCTTCAGCAAGAAGATAAGGATCTTTCAATACTTTTTGGTTGGCATCGAAACGGTCGAAACGAACTCCAACGTTAAAAATAATCTCATTGAACTCGAATTTATCTTGAATAAACCCAGCTACATAGATGGGTTCGTAAGCTGCTACGGCACGGGTGTGGTTTCCATTTGCGTCAATTTCATTAAAGAAATCTTCAAAGGCAGGTTTCGATTTGTGCTTATTTCCATAAGGATCGTATCCACTATAGTTCACATAAGGGTTTCCACTATTCAACAACTCATCAGCACTGAACATGTTTATGTTAAAAGTGCTGGGGTCGTAACTATCAACGTCAATCCAATCCAAAGAGTTCTCTGCCAAACCCAATTTCTCCCTCATTTGTTTGTCAAAATAGGTTTGGGTAGAAGCATCATACAAGCGGTTGTAGTTGACAGTGTCTTGAAATACGCCTGCTTGGTCATAAACCAAAATTGGATTTGAAAAATCGAGCTGACTAATATGGCTATTAGCAAGGTTACGCATTAAGGTCCATAAACCTGCTGGATTATAGGCGTAGTTTGCTTCTTTACGTTGTTCGTACTGAATACCAAATTGAAATTCATGGTTTCCAACGTCAGCCGACCCCATGGCATTGATGCCAAAACGAGATTGCTCAGCATATCTATAAGTGTTATAGGGGGTTCCAGTGTTGGCATACAATCCCAAAATAGAGTTAGGTAACTGACCATTTAGAAGGGCCCCTCCGTTTTGAACCAGCAAACTGTTGGCATAAAAGCGATTGTCGTTGTAGAGGTTGTAATATTGGTCGGTATAGTTGGAGAGGTTAGCATTGATTTCGGAACGTTGAAATTCGTATAAAGTATCACGATAACCATTCATAATATACACATTGTTCAATCCACTAACTGTATCGGAACCAAGTTCATAGGATTTAACGCTATGAGTAGTAAACTTGCCTACATAACCATAATTGAATATATTGTCCTGATGTAGGGGGTTATAGAATTTAGAATATGTTTTTGAATAGTCCGCTTGTACATTATAATATACATTTTTGATTAGCGAGGTGCTTTCTTTGCTGGTTGGAAAACGCTGTGTAAAACGGCCATAAACACGATAAGTATTAAAGCGAGCTTCACCGTTGTTCTCAGCGTTAACAAGCGAGTTGAACATACTCCACTGGGTTTGTTGAGCAAAATTATAGGATCCTCCAAAGGTTAAGGTCGAATTGTCGTTGGTCCGTATGTCCACTTTTGCATTGATGTTGGCACTCATGGTAGCTGCATTCTCACGGGTATGAAGCTTAACCAAATCATCCTTATGAATAAATTCGGAATTGTTAAATGAACCAAAACCTGTACCTGTTGGGCGAACTGGATTTTGTTGCAAATAAGTCAATTTATCATCGTTTACTTTGTAGGTTCCAATACTTGCAGGGGCTCCATCTCCCACATAGCTTCCTTCTGCGGCAATGAAAAATCCTAATAATGAGGTGTTTTTGGTGCTGTCTTTCCCCTTAATAAGGGGTCCATTGGTACTCAATCCTATCAAATTGTAATGGTAACCATCCAAAAGCTCTGAAGTAACCCCTTCAGCTCCAAATCCAAACTGGCGAGAAGGTCCACGAGTGGTAATAACGGTGGCTCCACCGGTAAAGTCACCGTACATGGCGGGAGTTCCTCCTGTTATTACAGTTACTTGGTCGATGGCATCTTTGGGTAGTGCCTGTGAACCAATTACGCGCATACCATCGATATAAGTGGCAGTAGCGCCTTCACGGCTACCTCTGATACCTCCCATATTACCGTTTTCATCCGAGAATACTCCACCTACTGTGATGGCTACTCCTTCAGCGGAGCGGGTAGGCATGTTCTTAATGTCTTCAGCGGTCATGGTTCCCCCTGTACTGGTTGAACCTTTATCAATGAGTGGATTTTTATAAGTAGAAATCACTACTTCTCCCAAATTGGTGGCAGAAGAAACAAGTTTAAATTCCATGAATTCGATTTTGTCAGGCTTGATTACAACACCTTTAACAAGTTGAGTTTGATAGCCCACGTAGGTAACTTTAACATCGTAAGTTCCTGGCTGAATGGGCTTAATCTTATAGTTTCCATCAAAATCGGTCGCCGCTCCATGTATGATCTTTCCACCTAGTTCCACAGTAACGTTTGCAAATGCAATGGGTTCTTTTGTGTCGGTATCAGTAATCTTACCTTGTAATGTTCCCGATTGAGCCATGGCCACCACTGAAAGCAGCACCATAACACTTGACAAGAGTAATTTTCGAATCATATAAATTGTTTTATAGTGTGTATAATTTCCAACGTATTTAAGAGGGGGTCAAAAATAGGAATAAAAGATATTCAAATTAAGCTATTTTAACAAATGAAACCACTTTTTTAAAAGATTGAAACATCCAAGTCTATTATTTTGTTGTAAATAACAGTAAAACAATGATATATATTCTAAATAGGGAGCTATTGATATTTTACAAATTTGAGTTGTAAGAATGTCAAATGGGATATAAATTGCAGGAAATCAATAGTAAAACGGAAAAAGCTTAACCTATGGGTAATTCTAAATCGCCTGAAACTCCCATTCCAAACAGTGCAAAATCATATTTTATAGGGTCTAGGGCATCTAATTGTCGTAAATTTTGAGTGAGTTCTTCCACCGATTTCCAGTCATCAGTGGGTCGGCTGAGTAGTCCAAGTTTTCGTGCCATACGGCCACTGTGAAGGTCAAGAGGAATCATCAATTGTGAGGGCTTTATTCTTGTCCAAAGGCCAAAGTCAACTCCTGAAGAAGCATCTCTAACCATCCAACGCAAAAACATATTGATGCGTTTGGCCGCGGATCCCTTTTTGGGACTTGCCAAGTGCTTTTGGGAACGGGGAAGATGTGGGGTTTGGAGGAGTAGCGTGCGAAAATTTTCAATATTCTCAGCCATGTTTTCGGGTTTATAACTCAAAACTTCCTCTAAACCTCCATGCTCTCGGTACAGGTTGCGTATTGCTTGCAACAAAAACAATAAATCGTCGGCATTGAAGGTGCGATACACAAAATGCTGAAAACGCTGAAATTCATGCTCGGAGCTTTGGGTCAAAAACGTATGGGGACTGTGGTTCATCCAAGTCACTATTTGATTTGACTTTTTGATGATCATAGGACGTTGACCCCAGGCCAAAAGAGCGGCTATAAAGCCTGCTATTTCGATGTCTTCTTTTTGTTGAAACTGATGCGGAATTTGAATAGGATCGCTGACAATAAATTGAGGTTGTTGGTAGAAAGTTACTTTTTGATCCAAAAAGGTTTTTAAATCCTTCATTAAGGTAGTTTTATCTGTAAAGTGTCGGAACAATGAGCAGAGAACAAACCTAAAGCATTGCCTATGATGTTGGTAGGTGGATTACCGGGAGCAGCAATAAAACTGCCTCCTCCAGCCATTTGGTTCATTACTTCGTAGTATTTAAAGGTCTCTTCGCTTATGGTTTCAAGTTCTACCGTTATTTGGTCGCCAGGATATATTTCTACACCAAATAGGGGATAGGGAATCATTTCTCCATCATAGCCAATATCGGGTGTAATGCCTGCACCAAGTCTGCTTACTCCATTCACGTAGAGGGTTAATTTATAAAAGTTTTTTTCATTGGGAATATCCGTGAAAAAAGCAACTGGAGTCGGAAATTCCCAATTAGGAGGGCCAAAGGGAAGATGCTTTACCCAGAGGCTATCGAGTGTTACCTTGGCTGGCATCACCGACTGGGCTTGATACAGTTGACCTTCGATGGTGGTTTCCATGCTGAAATTTTTTCCAATCACGCTGTCTTGCAAAATCACTGAGGCTGTATAATAGCCATGACCCACATGCGATAGCAAAAAGTGATGATTATACTCATCTATAATTTCGATTTGAGCATCGGTAATACTATCGAAGATATTGCTCTCATAGAAACCATTGGTTTGAGTGATGTGGGCAAATAAATTCAAATGAAGGCTGTCGGCATCGTCGAAAACTACCTCAGCATCAATTACAATACGTTTTTCACTTCCATCCAAGTCCAGAACAATTTCTTTGGTACACGAGCCTAAAAATAGACCCAGTACAAGTAAAACAAACGATATTTTTAATGTCTTTATCATAATCCTAAAATGAAAAATTGTAAGTAATAGAAGGTACCCAACGGAACAAAGCCATTTGAGTGAAAACCGTTTTATTGGGGTCGTCTTCGCTCACAGCATAGCTGATGCTGTAGGCATTTTCACGACCATAAGCATTATAAACTGAAAAATTCCACGATGATTTTATTCTTCTTGGCTTTTTCTCCACAATACCGGTATTGGGATCAGTCACGAGTTTGTAATTTTTACTGTCCCAATTTACTCCCACATCGAGCCGATGATAGTTGGGCATGCGATAGCTGTTGCGTTCGGTAAAGTAGTAGGTGGTGATGTTATCGATGGTATATTTTCCAGAAGGAACGGTAACAGCACTTCCGGTATAAAAAACCCAAGTGGCAGCCACATTGAGTCGCTCAGTAATCTCGTACATTCCCACCACGCTGAGGTCATGGGTACGGTCTTGACGGGCAGGGTAGGGCGTCCCATTATTGATTTCATCAAATTGCATTTCTACTCTAGAAAGGGTATATCCCAACCAACCGGTGAATTTCCCCGCTCTTTTCTTAAACAGAAGTTCAATTCCATAGCTTTTTCCTTCTCCATAAAGTAAGTCAGCCTCAACGTAAGGATTGAAATTTACTTCCGCCCCCACACGATAATCTACTGCATTTTGAACCTTTTTAAAATAGGTTTCAACCGAAAATTCAAACATATCTTTACCGAAGTTTCTAAAATAACCCAATGCCACTTGGTCGGCCATTTCGGGGGCCATATTGTTGCTGCTTGGGAGCCAAACATCGGTAGGGGTGCTCGAAGTGGAGTTTGAAAGTTTGTGAAGATATTGAATAGTACGTCCATAAGAGGCTTTCACAGAACTTTTAGGATTGATAATGTAGGCTCCTGAAATACGGGGCTCTGGTCCGTTATAGTTTTTTACTAATTCCCAATCGTCGTAAACTTTAGTATCGGTGAGCGTACCGCTTTTGTCAAAGTAATAAATGGTGCCAGGTCCAATTTGACTGAAACTGGAATAACGAAGTCCAATGTTGAAACTCAAAAAGGGATTAACCTGAATATCATCGCTGAAATACACTGCCGATTCTATACTGTACCGATTTTCAAGGGTATTATCCTCCAAAACTTCCCCATCAACTATTATATTTCCAGGGCTAAAATTGTGATGAATGACATTCCATCCAAAGCTAAACCGATGCTTTTGATTTAAAAAGTACTGATAGTCTTGCTTTACGTTATAATCGATGATAGAACTTCCTGCTTCGATGGTTTTTTTGTTGAAAGAGGCTTTGAAAATATAGTTGTAATCGTTGTAAATAAAGGAAGTATTGCTAAAAAGTTTTTTGCCATAAACGTGATTCCAACGTAGGGTTCCTGTTTTGTTTCCCCAATCAAAACCAAACTTATCGTTGAAAACAAACAGGTCGCGCCCAAGATAGCCAGAGAGGTAAATTCGATCGTTTTCAGTGATTTGGTAGTTGGCTTTGGCGTTGAAGTCGTAGAAGTATAGTTTGCTATTTTGTTGAGCTTCACTGGTCGAAAGGGCTAAGAAAACATCGGCATAAGTACGCCTTGCACTGACCATAAAAGAACCTTTATCTTTTACTATGGGGCCTTCAACCGTGAGTTTTGAAGCGATGATCCCGATGCCTCCTTGAGCGTGAAAAGACTTGTTGTTTCCTTCTTTCATTTTGATGTCCATTACCGACGATAATCGGCCACCGTACTGGGCCGGAATGCCCCCTTTGTACAATTTTACATCCTTCAAGGCATCGCTATTGAAAACCGAAAAGAACCCGAGCATGTGGGAAGCGTTGTACACTGGGGCTTCATCCAGTAATATTAAATTTTGATCCACCGTTCCTCCCCGAACGAAAAAACCCGCTCCTCCATCGCCTTCACTCTTGATGCCAGGTAACAATTGAAGGGTTTTCATCACATCCTTTTCGCCAAAAATTACTGGAATTTTCTCCACCTCCTTCAAATTTACTTTGGTAAGACTCATCTCAGGGCTGGTAACATTGGCATCGGAGCGTTCGGCGACAATATCAATTCCTTTAAGTTGCTGGGTGGTGGATTTAAGTGCTACATTTTTACGAATATCTCGATCCAATACAATGCTCACCGTTTGGCTTTCGTAGCCCAAATAGGAATAAACGAGTGTATATTTTCCGGGCAAAAGACTTATGGAATAATACCCGTAAACATTGGTAATGGCTCCAGTATTGCTTAACTCCTTTACTTGAATGATGGCTCCGATGAGATCTTCGCCTGTTTCTGCATCTTTAATATTACCGCTGACGGTAAATTTTTGCGCATTTCCCCATAGATTGCTTATGGCAAAAAAACTTATAAATAAAACAGTACAAAGAAATTTCATAAATATTGTTAGGTGGATGGAAACGAAATAATTTTGAGGCTCAAAGGTAATTTATATGTGATTAATCAGTCCTTAAATTTTGTTAAACCTATATTATATTCTACTGATATTATTGATGTTAACTTATATAATTTTGATAGGTTTCTAAAAGGTGTTTTTGTAAATTACTTTTGGCCCGATGCAACAACGATTCCACTGCATCAAAAGTTACATTCATCACCTCTGCAATTTCTTTATAGCTCAATTCGTCATAGTTTTTGAGAATGAAGGCGGTTCTTTGACTTTCCGGAAGTCGATTTAAGGCTTGATGCATCTGCGAACTCAACTCTTTTTGCTCCAGTTGTTCAATGGCATTGCTTTGCCGACGGTCGGGGAGGTCTTTCTGGGGCTCGTCTTCAGAGCCAAAAAATGATTGTAAGCTTTTTAACCATTGGTGTTTTTGGTTGGATTTGAGATGATTAAGCGATTTATTCACCGAAATTCGATAAAGCCAAGTGGATAATTTGCTGTCGCCTCTAAATTTGCCAATGCTTCTGTAAAGCTCTAAAAAAACTTCTTGGCTTAGATCACGGGCAATTTCTGAATCTTTTACAAAACCAATGCAAGTATTGTAAATCTTAGGCTGGTACTTGTGCACCACCCTTCGATAAGCATCTTCATCGCCCAATTTAAGTTGCTCCAAGAGCAATTCTTCTTCTTGCATTGCGTTGGTAAATTCTGAGTTAAAACCAAAAAATCATTAGACTACGAAAGTAGATTTTTCTTTTGGTAAGCAACCCACATTTTGCATCCAATCTTTTCCACTTTGAATTATTGGTAAGTTTTATATTATTCCAGTGGATTCTAAAGCAATTTATTACTTTTAGTGCAGGTTTTAAAAATTGTAATTGACCGCAAGTGAAGCATATAATATTATTTATATTACTGAGTGTAAGTATGTTGATTTGGATTCCCATCCAAGCTCAACCACGCAAATTTTCTGCTGAATTGCTTAAAAATCCCCAAAAATATGGTCCCCAATTTGAGGAGCTTTTTAATCTTAACGAAATTGGAACCTATAAAAAACAACAAAAAAAAGGCGTCATTCTTTTAGAAAATGGCTATTCTAAAGCCTTTATCAAAAATCCAAAAGCATGGATTCCTTATCGCAAAAACATTGTGATTACCCAAATCGATGTGGTTTACACCAAATATCCTAAGAACAAAGAATTTTGGATTACCAACTATTACGATTTGCTGGCTGCACGCATTACCGAGCTCTTTAAATTGGATAGCACCCTCAATAGCAGCGATTTTGAGTGGAACATAGTTTTGCAAACCGACTGCGATACGGAAGCCGAAACCATGAAAATGTTTCATGGTATCGCCATTCATTATTTTGAAGTGGACGAGTTTGAACGCGAAGCCCATGCCAAAGGGCCGTCAAAACCTTTAGATAGCACTGAGTTGGCACAGTATTCCCTGAAAGTTCACAATTTTATTCGTTCCCAAGGAGGTTTAGGCGATTCATTGGTATTTAATACTTTCGATAAGCATAAGCAATGGAATAAAGCGTTGGTGGTGATGGATTGGACCGGAAGTATGTATCGCTATGGTGCACAGGCGATTCTATGGCATACTTTGAACTTCAAGACTTCAGGAATACGTAATTTTGTGTTCTTCAACGATGGGGATAATAAACCCGATATCAATAAAATAATTGGTGAAACGGGGGGCGTGTATTTCGCTCAGGCTGAAAATGTGGATCGTTTAGTTAAAACATTTTATCTGGTTGGAAGCCGAGGCAAAGGTGGTGACCCTGAGGAGAATGACGTGGAAGCCCTTCTGAAAGGGATCAATCGGTTCGAAGATTTTGACGAGCTTATTCTTATTGCCGACAACAACAGTTGCATGCGCGACTTCAGTCTTTTGGTCAATCTCAACGTAAAAGTAAATGTGATCGCCTGTGGCACCGAAAAAGGAATCAATCCACAATACATCAACTTGGCATATCAAACTGGAGGAAGCATTCACAGCATTGAAGAAGAAATTATGCATTTGTCGCTTAAGGTCAAAGGCAATACCCTTGGCCTAAAAACCCTCGACTACGAATTGGATCCTGAAAACTTGTTTCGAATTAAAAATCCTACGCAACGCATTATCTTTTCAGCTTGCGACGCCTTTAATACTTTAGCTCCCAGGCCAATTGATCCTCATCTTGAATTCATCGATCGTCATGGAGGTATTACTGATAGTACTGTTTACAAAGTTTTTGATCGACATCCTCTTTGGACCAGTTCATTGGTGGTAATGAATTGGAGTCCGCGAATGTACACCCAAAGTGCTCAAGCTGTGCTCTGGCATAAAGTGCATCCGAAAACTTCGGGCATCGACTATTTCGTTTTTGCCAACGATGGCGACCGCATCAGTGAAAAGCAAAAGAAAATTGGAAAAACTGGAGGAATGTATTACAACAAAGCCAACAACTTTGCTCAGGTAGTGCAACGCTGCGATTATGTGGCAAAAAAGTCAAAGGGGGATAATCCCAACACCAGCAATGCCATCGAAAGCATCGTGCGCTCGGCTCAGAAATATCCTGATGCCAAAGAAATAGTGTACCTTGCCGACAACGAAAGTTGTATCCGCGATTTTAAGTTAATTAAGTACCTTAACGTTCCTGTAAAAGTGGTGCTTAGCAATGTCAACGGGCCTATTAATCCTCAGTATATCAACTTGGCATATAAAACTGGAGGATCGCTGCATCTCATTACTGACGATTTTTATAATAATGTTTTTTCAGCATTGGCCACCAGCAAATTGAAACTTACCCTCAACGGAGTCAATTACGTGTTGAATGAGGAAGGGCTTTACGATTTTGAGGATGGAACCAAGCGTCGTAAAAAGGATTGTTCTGTTTCTACAAAAACCAGCCTACTCGAAAATTTTGGACTCTAAAAAAAAGGCTTTA
>DZDC01000141.1 GCA_022736595.1 Draconibacterium orientale
CCGCTCCCGACTACTGTACGGGAATCGCATTAAAAAATCACCGCATCAATTACTCCCACTTCCTACAATTACCTTTAAACTTCGGGGAATCAATTCAAATTCGAAGGGGCCATGCCCTATATTTTCTCCATCCACTTCTATCATAAGGTTGGCATCAGACACCACTTCAAGGCTTTCGGTGCGAAGCATGGTAACTTCATCAAGCTGGTTTATTTTCCCGTCAAATAACTTTTTTACGTTCAAAATAAGCTTGGTTTTGGCAATACGATCGACCAACATAAGGTCGAAAAGGCCATCATCCATGATAGCATCAGGGGTTTGGCGCATTCCTCCTCCAGTATATTGGCCAATAGCTAAGCTTAATGTAAAAAGCTGTCCATTAAGCACTTCTCTTTTATTAATGAGTACTTTTACAGGAGGCGATTTGTATTTATAGAGGCTTTTAATCATATTGGTAAAATAGCTCAGCGTGGAGCTTTTTCTTTCTTCTTTCTTCCGATTGGTATTATCAGTAACCATGGCATCAAATCCCAAACCGGCAGCGTTTACAAAATATCGGTCATTAGTTTTGTTTCCGATGTGGTATTTAACCCTGCCTACATCTTGAATGAAGGTGTTTCCCTTTTGAATAAGGTCGATGGCTTGGTCGTATTTTTTAGGTAGTCCAAACATCTTTATCCAATCGTTTCCCGTTCCAATGGGTATCACGCCCAAGGTAATTTCTTGAGTTGGAAAGCGTTTTTGTTGAAAAATACCATTAACAACCTCATTGATGGTTCCGTCTCCGCCAATGGCAACCACTTTTGTAAAACCCACATTTTCAATAGCTTCTGCCACGAGTTTAATGGCTTCTTTAGAGAAGCGGGTAAAGCGAACCTCAAAGGGAATTTGTCTTGAAATCAGTTGACTCTCGATTAAAGGCCAATCTAATTTAGCAAGTTTTCGTCCCGCATTGGGATTGATAATGACCAGAATTTTAGGGTTCATTTACACTTGTATAAAGGTACATTTATCGGGTTTTACTTCGAGATAGGCATCTCTACCCAAAATCATGGCGTTGTTGTCTTTGATGTGTCCTGCGGGAAAGTTAAAGCAAACGGGGTAATGGTTTTTTTGGATAAATTCTTGAACAATTTCTTCCGCATTTTTACCGAATGGAACAGTATTATCTTTCATATCGCTCATGCCTCCAACAATAAGTCCTTTTAAATGACTCATTTGCAAATTGCGCGAAAGATTCATTATCATGCGATGGATGTGGTACAGGTATTCGTCCAAGTCTTCGATAAAGAGAATTTTATTATCGTTGATGTTATCGGAGTTGGAACCCAAAAGGGAATATAAAATGGAAAGATTTCCTCCGGTTAGTGGAGCTTGAATCACGCCTTCACGGTTGAGTGGATGACTTGGGAAATGATATTCGAGTCGGCCACTGAAAAGGGCATTATAGAGACTTTGAATGCTTCCTTCGTTGCATTTTTCCTTGGCAAACTGCACGGGCATTATCCCGTGGATGGTTTCGATGCCACAATGTTTTTGAATGTGACTGTGAAGAACCGTAACATCGCTAAAACCTACGATCCACTTAGGTTCACGACGAAAACACGACCAGTCGATATCGTCGATTATCTGAACGGTTCCATAACCACCGCGGGCACAAAAAACGGCCCTAACTTCATGGTTATTGAGCATGCTCTGAAAGTCGTGGGTACGCTGTTGAATGGTGCCTGCAAACTGATGATCTTGCTCGTGAAGAAACTTTCCTTTGATTACTTTTAGTCCCCAACTTTCCAAAATTTCGATGGCAGGTTGAACCTCCTCTTCGCTAATTTTTCGAGCAGTGGAAACGATACCAACGGAATCACCTGGTTTTAGATATCTTGGAGTTTGCATAGAGCAAAGTTAGAAAATTTTCATTCACTCCAACTTTTTAGCATTTTTACTTAAAAATATTCAAAATAAGTAAATAAAAACACATAATATCAATTAATTACGATTGGTTATCGAATTGTGAAAAAAGAAAGGATGCAAGAGTTTGGGCTTCAAAAAAGGACTTCATGTTCAGCGATAAAGGTTGGTTCCTATCTTTTAAGAACTGAATAAGGAGGGAAGTATCGAGGTTTCCGGTGAGGGGTTTGCCGCTCATGGGGCATCCACCAAGGCCTCCAATTACTGCATCAAAACTCCGACAGCCGTTATCGTAGGCTGCTTTAAGTTTGAGCTCCCAGTTGGTGGGAGTGGTATGGAGATGAATGCCTGCATGCAATTGTGGAAAATGGCGTTGCACCTCTTGAAACGATTGGCTTATACTTTCGAGGGTTCCATCGCCGGTAGTATCTGCGAGAACGATATCGTGGATGCCTTTGTTCAACAGCTTTTCGATCCAAAGCAACAGTTGATCGGTGGACCAATCGTCGCCATAGGGATTGCCGAAAGCCATGGCAATATAGAGTTTAAGACGACGTGATTTTTCGTTGCAGAGGTTTTGCAAGTCGTTGATGGTGTTTTCGGCCAACGCGAAATTGGAGTGGATGTTTTTTTGCAAAAAACTTTCAGAAATGGAAAAAGGAAAAGCAACGGCATCAATTGGGTTAAACTCAAAAGCACGCTGTGCTCCTTTGAGATTTCCGATGGTGGCAATGAGTTGTGATGAGCTTTGGCTAAGATCGAGCGATTGTACTACTTCGGCGCTATCGGCCAGTTGGGGTATGGCCTTAGGCGAGACAAAACTGCTAAAGTCGATGGCATCAAAGCCAACCTTAAGCAGAAGATTGAGGTAGTCAATTTTCTTTTGGGTTGGGATAAAATACGGGAACCCTTGCATTGCATCGCGAGGGGTTTCGAGTATTTTGATGGGTTGACTCATGGTCGAATTAGTAGAGAAAGTTTTCGAAGGGAAAGCGATCGGCATGGGCTTTTTTTACCGAATCGTAGATGAGTTGTCTAAATTCGTTGAGGTTTTCCTTGTTTTTAGCAGAAATAAAAATGCAGGGAGCGTTTTCTTTAGCCATATAAGTATTCATCAGGTCTTGCAAGCTGGGTTTGGGGTTTTCTGTTTCTGGGTTTTCGTCCAAACTTTGATCGTGCCATTGGTAAGCATCAATTTTGTTAAACACCATGATCATGGGTTTGTCGTTGCTTTTGATTTCGGCGAGGGTTTCGTTTACCACCTTGATTTGATCTTCGAATTCGGGATGTGAAATATCCACCACATGCAGCAGCACATCGGCTTCGCGCACCTCATCGAGGGTTGACTTGAACGATTCCACCAGATTGTGGGGGAGTTTGCGAATGAAACCGACGGTATCGGCCAAGAGAAAGGGCAAGTTGTGAATCACCGTTTTGCGCACGGTGGTATCGAGGGTGGCGAAGAGTTTATTTTCGGCAAAAACTTCTGATTTGGAGAGCATATTCATGATGGTAGATTTGCCCACGTTGGTATAACCCACCAGTGAAAGGCGGAGCATATTTCCCCTGTTTTTGCGCTGAGAGGCCATTTGTTTGTCAATGGTTTCGAGGCGTTTTTTAAGAAAAGCAATTCTATCGCGAATAATACGGCGGTCGGTTTCGATTTCGGTTTCGCCTGGACCTCTGGTTCCGATACCCCCTTGTTGTCGTTCGAGGTGCGTCCACATGCGGGTTAGGCGGGGGAGGAGGTATTGGTATTGAGCCAGTTCTACCTGAGTTTTGGCATGTGAAGTTTGAGCTCGTTTAGCAAAAATATCGAGGATGAGATTGGTACGGTCGATGACTGTGCACTTAAGTTCGGTTTCGAGGTTTCGAAGTTGCGAAGGGCTGAGTTCGTCATCCACAATCACCAGATCAATCTTTTCGTCGGCACGGATGAATTCGGCCATTTCCTGCACTTTACCGCTGCCTACATAGGTGCGAGAGTCGGGCATGGAAAGGTTTTGTACAAAGCGGCGCACCACGATGGCACCGGCGGTATCGGCCAAAAATTCGAGCTCATCGAGGTATTCGTTGAGTTTATTCATCTTTTGCTGAGCTGTGGCCAAGCCCACCAAAATGCATCTTTCGGTTTTAATAGCGGTACTGTTCAAGGTCTTTTTGAAATTGGCTGCAAAGATAGCGTTTTAGGCGAATGGTTTACCCCCACCACCACAGTTTGCATTACCCGATTTATTGAAACTAATTTCCTCAAAACCTCTAAAAGTAAAGCCTTGTCATTGACAAAGGCTGGTTTACTATGAGTGGTTTTGTTGAACTCTCGTTTCCGGAAGCTTTCAGAAGCAGCGAGGAATCTAAACCTAAGGTTAAACCATTAATTTAGATCCCCCGATTAGTTAATGCTTTGGATTAGATTCCTCTATTTCAAAGGTCGTTTTAGAAAAATATTCACTGCTGACCGATTAAATATAGAAAGCAAATTATTTCTATAGATTCCGAGCGTAGCGAGGAATGACAATCAGTTAGTTACATATAGTAGCAGGGGTTGGTTGGCGGCGAAGCCGCCAACCAACCCCTGCTACTACTGAACTCTCCAAAAGCCTTGTCATTGGTAGCGTAGCGAGGAATCTAAAATATTTAGTCGGTCAATAGTGAATTTTTTAATAGATTCGGAGGATAAGTAATATGGTATAATTATAGGGAGCATGAGCGCTACAACCCATAAGGGTTAATTACTTCCAACCCTTGAATATTCTTAAAATCTTTAGTGTTACGTGAAACCAGAACCAACTCGTTTTGCAAGGCAGTGGCAGCAATTACGGCATCAGGCAATTTGATTTTATACAAGCTACGCACTTCAATAGTTTTGTTCACGATGGCTTCGTCCATTGAGTGGATAATAGAGCAAGCAACAAAGTCGATTAAATCTTGTTCGATTTTTGAGAAACCGAGCAGTTCGATTTTATTGATAACGGACGGGTTTATTTCTTCATCAATGACTTGGGCAATCAGGTTTTTAGCTTTGCCTGTCAGCTTATTGCCCATGTAATCCAGTACCGTGTTGGTATCTAATAAGTATCTCTGTCCCATTCGTTTCGCATTTGAGTTAGTTCTTTTTGCAATTCTTCAGTTCTTTCTTTAGAGAGGCAGCCGGCGAAACGTTCCGATAGTTTTTGCTTGGCATTAGGGCCTTTTTCTTCTATTACCCTAAGAATGTGCATGCTTTCCAGGTTATGAAGGAAAGTTAAGGCTATATCATTCTTTATTTCTACAGTTACCGTTTTCATAATTATCTAAATTAGATGCTCGTTTTTAAATTTATTGTTTGTTAGTCCTTGAATTTAAGGCTTAAAAACAGCTTTTATCTCCCTATAGTGTTAAAAATAACAAATCAAGGATTATGCATAATATACCATATTTATTTGGTATGGAAGAGAGGGTGTCAATTACCAAACGAGAAAAATACTTCACCCAAGGCAACTATGAGTTGGAGCTGTACAACGGACAAA
>DZDC01000142.1 GCA_022736595.1 Draconibacterium orientale
TCAATTTGATCTACGATCATACTTTTCTTGTTTGGATTTCGTGGAGCCACGCTTGGTGAAGTGGGCAAAAGCTCCGGTAGCGGAAAGAGAATTTCAAGCTGAAAGATACTGAAAATTCCAGAGGGTACATCCCAGGTTTTAAAGTCTTCCAATTCAAATAAAATACGATGGTATTCTTTCAAAAGGTGCTCCTTCTCAAGGTTGCTCAACCCACGTTTTTGATGCAGTTGACGGTAGGCCGTCACCATTTTGTTGCTTTCAAGTTGCAACTTTAAGGCTGGAATATGAGGTTCGATTCGAGTCGTTAAAATGCGGATAAAACGATTTTTCAGAATTAAATAGTTCTGTTTTGACTTGAGTTTTCTGAGGTTTTCGTAATGATTGAGTACAAATAAATTGAGGTCAATCCATGCGTTATCGTAGGAAACAGTTTCGAGGCTTTGCGATTTGAAGGCTTTTAGATGTGAAGTGTTGAGCCATTGAATTAAATACCCAAAATCCGATGCAATTCGCAAATTTTCTACTTTTTCAAAATTCGATTTTTTTTCAAAATAACGAATCCTTTCTTCTTTTTGTTTTTTGTTTTTACGAAAGGGATAAAGAAAAGTATCTTGTAAATCCTTCAGCAGGACTTGGACTGCTCGTTCCGATTTTGGTGAGTAACTCAATTGTTGGGTTACATTCAGCAGTTGCTTCTGAATCACAATGGGTTTAGAAGGATTATCGGTGAAGCTGAGTCCATAGGCAAGTACATCGATATAAAAGTCGAAATTTTGAAAAAATCCACGCCAATAGGTTTGGTACCATTCGGCTTTTATTCGAATTCTATGTTGCACAAATTGCTCAATAAAATCAAGAGAATCCTTCTTTTTTGCAGAAAAGAGCTTCCATTTAGAATCCTTTATTTCCCACAGATTGGTTATATAATTTTGAAGATGAGTCAATGCTTCATCCACAAGTTCTGGGGTGGATATCGTCTTTTTTTGAAGGATTAAAAAGGCTGAAAGGTACGATTCGAGGTAAATAACTTTAATACGATCGTCCATTGAAAACAATTGATAATCAAGAGGTAGCGTTGGAGGGAAAAGGATGGGGTGGCCATAGCAAAAACCAGTAGTTTGTACGTAGGAATGCCACTGATCGAAAGCAGACTTAGTGCTATCGACCTCATAAACGCCGATGTGCTGGGGTCTAAGGTCGAGGTAGCTCTTAATCCAACCTTTTTCGGAGGGAATCATTGAGTTTAGTTTAGAGGGCGTTTGGGCATTTTTTTGAAACGCAATTTCAACACTCCAAACACAGCTTCTTTAAAAATACTTCCACTCATTTTGCTTTGACCCGCAGTGCGATCGGTGAAAATGATAGGAACTTCAGTGACTTTATAACCCATTTTCACGGAGGTATATTTCATCTCAATTTGGAAGGCATATCCTATGAATTTGATTGAATCAAGTCCAATATTTTTTAATACCTCTGCTCGATAGCACATAAAACCTGCGGTGGTATCGCGAATGCTCAGTCCTGTAACCATTCGCACATAAGCTGAAGCGTAATACGACATCAACACGCGCCCCATAGGCCAGTTTACCACATTCACTCCGGTGATGTAGCGACTTCCAATGGCCACGTCATTTCCTTTGATGGCTGTGGCTTCATAAAGTCGAACCAAATCCTCTGGATTGTGCGAAAAGTCGGCGTCCATTTCAAAAATATACTCATAACCCTTTGCAATACCCCACTTGAAACCATGGATGTAGGCAGTGCCAAGGCCTAATTTTCCCTTTCGTTCTTCAATAAAAAGCCGGTCAGGAAACTCCATCATCAGCGACTTTACAATTTTAGCTGTTCCATCGGGCGAATTGTCTTCAACTATGAGAACGTCAAAGGCTTTGGATAATGAAAAAACCTTTCGAATGATGGCTTCGATGTTTTCTTTTTCGTTATACGTGGGGATGATTACAATACTATCGTTCACGGGTCTTGGGGTTTAAATTATGAGTTTGTAAAAATATACAATGACTTAATACCTATAACATGGAAATTAGTTTTTAACTATTTTTTACGATAGTTCTCATTATAGAACTGGCGGTATCCTTCCACTTCTTTGCTTTTAAACAATCGGGTATAATTTCCTTCTGAGATTACAAAGTAGTCGTTATTGGTAAGCTCTAGCATTTCATTGATTTCTCTACTACGTACGGTGGTGTTGAGATATTCGATGGCTTTAGCTGCGTTGGGGAAATTGCTAACTCCTATCATCATGAGGTTTTCGTTGATTGGAATAGCAGAAATGGTGAGGTTTTCGCTGGCAAAGTACTTCTGGTTATGGTTTGAAAGGCTGTTTTTAACATCGCTGGCTTTCAAATTTTTAAGGTCCACCATTACCAAATACATGTGCACTTCATCGGGCTCATAGCTAAAGAAACTTCCTTTTTTGCGAGTTTTATCTTCTGCTTTTTGATCCTCTTTTTGCGCTACTGCCACGGGCTTTTGTGCCGCTTTAAGGTTGGCTATCATTTGAGTAGCCAAGGATTTTACCTCACTTTTAGGGTAGGTATTTTCAACTTCTTCCAAGGCTTTAATAAACTTTAAGGTATCGCCTTGGGTGCCAATACTCATGGCTTTGAGCATTTCAAAACGGGCTAAATATTCATCATTGCCTGCAAATTTCATTTTAGCAATTTCGTTGTTGGCAATCACCTGCTGATACTTGCCTTTGCCATACAAATCATAGGTTTCGGTATAAAAAACCTTTACTCGATCGGCTTCTTTTTTTAAGGTTTCGAGGTAATTGGGGTCTTGTAGAAGCTTGGCATAAACACTATTGGGATATTCTTCAATAACGCGCTTTGAATAAAAACGAGCATCCGATTTGTTCCCGTCTGCTTCAAAAATTCGATATTGAATATAGAGGGCATGAGCATTGTTCGGGCTTTTAGGAAACCTGCGCTCCAGTTCGCCAAAACTTTCAATGGCTTTGGAATTGTTTTGGAGTTTTTCGTAATAAATTACTCCAATGGAATAGAGGGCATATTCGATGCGGGCATTGCTGCTGTCCATATCGGCAGCACTCAGGGGCAAATCTTTCAAGTAAAACTCACGACTTTTACTGTTTCCTGTATTTTTCGATTTTGAACTTAGATTCTCCTTTTTCTTAGTGCTGAGGCTATCTTCATACTCACCCTCGTCTTTTTGGTCGCTAATATCATCAAAGCTCTGAACTTCCTTGTCGTTAAGTCGCCAGAAATCAGTAAGTTTGCGATTTCCCCACTTGGTTTTAAACTCATTGAGACCGTTGCTCACCGAGCTTTGATTATAGAAATACCAGCTTACATTGGTTTTTTGAGTTACCGACTCCAATTGGGTTTCGCCACGTTTGTTATCTTCCATAAAAGCCAAGTTTTCAAGGCGTTGTCTTTCCTCGTCGGCTTTCTTTTGCTCTTGGGCAATAAGATCCTGAATTTGCTTATCGATGAGTGCATTACGCTCGTTGGGGCTTAAAGCGGCAATCTTTTGGAGGCTGTCCTCGCGCTGTACCACCAAAAGGTATTTTACCAATTCTTTTAAGTTGTTTTTGCGTTTCTCAAGCTTGGCAAAATCTGGATAGTCTTTGGGTAAAAACAACATGGTACTGTCGTAATAGGCTTGAGCGGGCATGTACTTTTGGTCGTCAAAATACAAATCAGCTAATTTTAGCGAGCTCAAAGCCTTTTGCTTATTGTTTACCGTGCTTTTTTGCACCGAGAGCTTCAGGTATTCAATGGCTTGTTGCTTGTGTTTTGATTTCAATTCAATTTCTGCTAAAGCATAATAAATTTGATCTTGAAATTCCACATTCTTAGGGTCGCGCAACATCTTTTGCAGTTGCTTAACCACTTCACGAGGATCTCCTTTTTCGTAGCAAGCCGCCATATTCATGCGTGCGTTAAAGTCCATTTTGTAATCGGGACTTCTTTTTAAAACGATTTTATAGGCTTCGATGGCGGCAGGTTTATTGTTGACATTTTGTAAGCATTGACCCAAAATGAAAGCCAAACGTGCCTTTTCACTTTTTTTGTTGGATCGGCTAATGGCGGTTTGCAGATGTGGAATAGCGGATTGATAATTGGCCTGGCGCACGTAGAGGTCGGCATATATTTGGGGAAGCATCCTAAAGGCTTCTCGGGTTGAAAGTCCTTGATTGACAGCGTTCTTAATGCCATCTAATTTTGCAATTCCAGCACCATAGTTGCCTTGTAATCCGTCGATAAAAGCAATCCACATTTGAGCATCGTAGCTCACATCTTCTTTGCTGTATTTGGTTCGAATAAACCTAAAAACTTCTTTGGCTGTGCCGTATTCACGCTTATAAAATCGGGTCTTCCCCATAAGCAGATAACTATAATATACCCACTTTACTTCTTCTTTTTTGCCAAAAAACATGGAATGTTTGTGAATTACCATGGAGGCTTTGGCTAAGCTCCGCTCCAGATTGGCCTGAGCTGAAGCCGCAGATTCCACCGTTCCTAAGGGAATGACATCTAAAACTTTAGTATAATCGTCCACCTGGCCTTCAGAAATACTTTTTACGGCTTCTTTAAAAGCTTCATTGCCATTGAAATAGGAATTGTAGTGGGCAGCCATGTTGTGATATACCTTGCGGTTCCACTTGTTCTTTTTAGTGGAACAGCCTTCCATGCCGATAATCATCATCAGCACCAATCCCAAAAGGTATATCGGTTTAATCTTCAAATGGATGCAGGGTTAAAATTTAATAGGACTTCTTAGTAACACAAAAGGCGCAAATTTATTTCATTTTATTCAATTTTTTAGGCTTTTTATTTCCTTAAAATTGAACAGGTTTGTGCTATAAAATCGTTCATTGAATTTTCATTTTACCCTTGAGTTGGCTTATGAAAAGGCTTTTCAAAAGCAATTTTCAGCGATTTTTTGCCCTTAATCTCTAAAGGGAAATCGCTGAAAATCAGCCACCCTTTAGTCCCGACAGCTGTACGGAAGGGGCAAAGGCTGATTTTCTAAAAATGACTTTTCGGTGTAGGCTCACCCATCCAATCGCTACTCCACCACAAATTTCTCCATAAAAATCTCGCCTTTAGTTGTTTCACCCTCAACTAAATATACGCCCTTTGCAAGTTTATTAACTTCGATTGTGGTTTGAGTGGAGTTTATTTTGCGGTTTAGTATTTCCTTAAATTGCAAATCGTAAATACGTATTTCATCTATATTTTGAGTAGTTTCCAATAGCTTTATATTCAAATTCTGTGAAGTGGGATTGGGGAAAATACTAACTATTGATTTACGATTTGGAATCTTCAAGTCTATAATATTTGTAACCTCTCCGTTGGGGCCGATTTTCATTAA
>DZDC01000143.1 GCA_022736595.1 Draconibacterium orientale
CATTACCGCATTAAAAAATTACCAAACTCCTTTTCTCTTTTTTCCTACCTTTGGCATTCTAAAAAGCAGGAACAGCCCATGCAATTTGAACAGATTAAGCAACCTATTATCAACGATTTAGAGCAGTTTGAGCCTATGTTTAGGCAGAGCATGAAAACCTCTGTGCCATTACTCGACCTCATTACTCGTTACATTGTAAAGAGCAAAGGGAAGCAAATGCGCCCCATGTTTGTGTTTCTTAGTGCTGCTGTTTTAGGAAAACCCACCCAACGGAGCCAACATGCAGCCGCTTTAATCGAGCTTCTTCACACCGCCACTTTGGTGCACGATGATGTGGTGGATGATGCCCAATTGCGACGGGGTTTTTTTAGCATTAATGCCCTATGGAAAAATAAAGCTGCCGTGCTCGTGGGCGATTTTCTGCTTTCTAAAGGAATGCTTTTGGCTTTACAACACAAAGAATATCAAATACTTGAAATAGTTTCTGAGGCCACTCGACTCATGAGCGAGGGCGAACTCCTCCAAATTGAAAAAGCCCGTCGACTCGACATTGATGAAGCTGTTTATTTTGAGGTGATTAGAATGAAAACTGCCAGTCTTATTGCAAGCTGTTGTGCTGCTGGGGCTGCCAGTGTGGGGGCCTCTGCCCATCAGGTGGAACTCATGAGGCAATTCGGTGAGCATGTGGGTATTGCCTTCCAGATTCGAGACGATCTTTTTGACTTCGACACCCAAACCCAAAGTGGTAAACCCGTTGGTGGCGACATCAAAGAAAAGAAAATGACGCTTCCTCTCATCTTTGCCATGGCTCAATTGGGGACTCTTGAACGAAAAATGATGATTATGAAAATTAAATTCTTGAGTACCCAGAAGGATACTATTTTGAAAATAATAGAGTTTGTAACAAACTCTGGAGGTATCGAATACGCCCGTGAGAAAATGAACGAACGCTTGACTTTGGCTCATAACATTCTGGAACAATTTCCAGATTCAGAAGCCCGAGCTTCGCTCAAAGCCCTTGTAGAATATAGCATTAACCGTGTAAAATAAATGTCCATGAATCGTTATTTTTTTATTTTTAGCTTTTTGCTGATGGGAGCTTTGGGTTCTCTGATGGCTCAAGAAACCGTAGAACTTAAAAAGGATTACCCCAACGGCAAACCCCTTATTCGAGCCTTTATTACCGCCGATAGTAGCTATCATGGCCCTTTCGAATCGTATTATTCCAACGGAAATATCAAAGAAAAGGGTCGATTTGAACATAATAAACGCGTGGGGCTTTGGCTTCAATATTATAAAACTGGGGATACCTTAAGTTTGGTTAACTACACCAACGGCCCCTTTAAAATGTGGTATGAAGATAAAAAAATACATGTGGTGGGGCAGATTGTAAATGAGGAAAAGCAAGGCGTTTTTTTGGAATATCATCCCAATGGAAAGATAAAAAGCGAGGAGGTTTTTGAACACAGTAAACTCAATGGCAATTGCAAATACCACAACGAAGAAGGAAAGATAATAGAAATTCATGCCTATAAAAATGGACTTTTTGATGGCGAATGGACCTCGTTCTACCCCAATGGCAACAAGCGCATGCAAGGCTTTTATGTGCAAGGAAACAAATCGGACCTCTGGCGCGAATGGTATCTTGATGGTGCTCTGATGTTGGAATCGCCTACCAAAAATGGAGATTATCGGGCTTATTTTAGAAATGGAAAAATTGAAAAGTCTGGAAAGGTGGTGGAAAGCCTACGACAAGGAACTTGGGAGGTTTTTTACGACCAAGGTCAAAAGGCTGAATATTATAGCTTTGTAGATAATTTGCGTCAAGGCAAAACCGAAAAATTTTACGAATCAGGGCAACTTAAGTTTACGGGTCAGTACCTCAACGATAGTCTCAATGGTTATAGCGAGTGGTTTTATGCCAATGGAAAAATGGAAATGAAAGGATTTTTGGTTAACGATAGGCAAGACTCGCTCTGGTCATTTTTCTACGAAGATGGTATTAAAGGAAGCGAAGGAGGCTTTGAAATGGGAGCCCTCAATGGAGCTTGGACTTATTGGTATGCCACAGGGGAACTCTGGAAAAAGGGAGGCTTTTCACTTGATTTAAAAAATGGACTTTGGGTAACTTTTTTTGAAAATGGCAACAAACTTCAACAAGGTAATTATGTGAACGGATTGGAGCAAGGCTTTTGGCAAAGCTGGTACGACAATGGGCAAGTTTTGGCCCAAGGCAATTACGTAAATGGTAAGATGGACGGTCATTGGCAAGCTTGGTTTAAGGACAGCAAACCCAATTACGACTTCAACTACAAAAACGATTTGCGCGATGGTAAAGCCACCCAGTTTTACACCAATGGAAAGAAAAAATATTCCGGAGCCTTTAAGCAAGGCAAGCAAAATGGCAAATTCACCGAATGGTATGTCACAGCAGACCTTGAAGCCCAAGGGAAATACATAAATGGACTGAAAGAAGGCCAATGGAAATTCTACGATACCCGAGGTCAAATCTATAAAATCCAGAGCTTCAAAGAAGGCAAGCCCACTGGCAAATGGGTTGAATATTATGCCAATGGAAATAAAAAAGCCCAAGGCGAATTCAAAGGAATTTTAAAACATGGCAATTGGTATTATTGGGACGAAAAAGGCAAATTGGTGCTTCAATTGCTCTACGAAAATGGAGTGAAAAAGCAGGAAGTTTTCAATGCTGCCAAACCCAAACCATAATTTTTGAAATGCCATAATAAACCGTATTTTTATCGTTATGCCTTTGCACAATTTTCAATTTATTTAAGCCCTCATGCGTTTAGTTTTTATACTGATATTCACACTATTCATACTGTCGTTGAACGCGCAAACGGCTTGGATATACGGTACCATTACCAACGAAAAAGGCAAGGCTTTTGATCCAGCAGCCAATGTGAGCATTCAGGGCTACTCTGGGGGTACGTACACCAACGAAAAAGGGGAATATCGTTTAAAAGTGGTTGCCAATAAAAGCCTCAAAATTCAGTTTTCGCATGTGAGCTATCAACCCGTTTATCGTACGGTTCAACTTAGTGATAATGAGAGTTATGAATTGAATGTTGTGCTCAACCAGGCGGTGGCCATCGACACTTTTAGCGTTACTAGTAAGCGCAAAGAAGAGGAGGGTTTGGTGCATATCGATCCCAAAAAAATTGAAGCCATCCCCGCACCCTCTGGAGATGCGCTGAGTACCTTCATCAAAAGCATTCCTGGGGTATATAGCAACAATGAGTTGAGTGCGCAATACTCAGTGCGAGGAGGCAATTTCGACGAAAACCTAGTTTATGTCAACGGAATCGAAATTCAACGTCCCATGCTTATCAAGTCGGGGCAGCAGGAAGGACTCAATTTTGTTAATTCAGATTTAGTAGATAATATTAAGTTTTCTGCGGGAGGATTTTCGGCTTTTTACGGCGATAAAATGTCGTCGGTTTTGGATGTAAGCTATAAAAAGCCAACCCAATTTGCAGCTTCTGCCGATCTGAGTTTGCTCGGTGCTGCCATGCATTTGGAAGGCGTTGGAGCCAAGAGCCGACTTCGGTATTTGGGAGGAGTGCGCTATAAATCAAATCAGTATGTGCTCCGAAGCTTGGATACCGATGGCGAATATAAACCTAAATTTTTAGATGTTCAAGCATTTATAGCCTACGATTTGGCCGACAATTTAGAAATAAGTTTCCTAGGTAATTTGGCTACCAATCAATACAACATTGTACCACAAACTCGTGAAACCAATTTTGGTACTTTTCAAGAATCCTTGCGTTTTACGGTGTATTTCGATGGGCATGAAGTGGATGAATTTCAAAATTCGCTTTCGGCACTGAACCTCAAATTTCATCAAAATCAGACCCAACTCGATTTCAACATTTCATATTATCGCTCCAGCGAAAACGAAACTTATGATATCATGGGGCAGTATTGGCTCAGCGTTTTGCAAAACGATATGTCGAAGGATGATTTTGGGGAAGTGCTTTATAACAAAGGAGTTGGGACTTTTCTCGATCATGCCCGAAACTATCTTTTTTCTGAACTCCTCGATGTTCAGCATCGCGGTCAGTACGAACTGTGGAGTTGGGGTGCTGATGTACGCTTCGACTTTATCGAGGACCAGCTTTCGGAGTGGTCGATGATTGACAGCAATGGCTACAGTTTGCCCCATCCTCCTGATAATATTGGTAATTTGAATCCCAATTACATTCGACCTAATAAATTGGAAATGGATTATTTGGTAAAATCTGAAAATCAAATATCCAGTCGTCGATACTCGGCTTACCTCATGCGCCAAGGCAAATGGCAGGCTCATGACCAAAGTGGAATTTTGAAATGGGAGGCAGGCTTGCGCACCAATTATTGGGATTATAATGGCGAATGGTTAATCAGCCCGCGGGCGAGTTTGGTTCTTAATCCCTATAAACACAAACATTTAACCTATCGTTTGACCACAGGATTGTACAGTCAGCCGGCTTTTTATCGCGAAATGCGTGATTTAAGCGGGGCAGTAAATCCTGATATTAAAGCTCAGAAATCGGCGCAATTGGTGGTGGGAACCGATGTAATATTCGAGATTTGGAACCGACCCTTCAAATTTACTTCAGAGGCCTATTACAAATACCTTTGGGACTTGATTCCTTACGAAGTAGAGGATGTGCATATTCGCTATTTTGCCACCAATAATGCCGTGGGCTATGCCACCGGAATCGATCTAAAACTCCATGGCGAATTGGTGAAGGATGCCGAAAGCTGGGTGGGTTTGTCGCTGATGAAAACAGCCGAAGACCTCAATGACGATTTTTATTACGAATACTACAATGCGGCAGGAGAGAAGATTGTGGCAGGAGTTACTTACGATAATGTGCCTGTGGATAGCCAACGCTTTGAACCCGGCTACATTCCACGCCCCACCGATCAACGCTTTAGTTTCAATTTGTTTTTCCAAGATTATATTCCTGGTTATCCCAGTTTTAAAGTGCACCTTAACTTGGTATATGCCAGTGGGTTGCCATTTGGACCGCCCACGCATAAGCGTTACCAGCAAACGCAACGCTATCCGGCTTATAGGCGCATTGATGTGGGTTTCTCGAAACAATTGGTGAATGCCGATACCAAGTTTAAAGCTAAAAACCCTTTCCGTTTTATCAAATCAGCATGGATAAGTCTTGAGGTCTTCAATCTTTTTCAAATCAATAACACCCTTAGTTACACTTGGATTAGTGATATTAGTGGGCAATATTACGCCATTCCCAGCTACCTCACTGGACGACAAATCAACCTGCATTTGAGTGTGAAGTTTTAACCAAAATTATGCAATAGCGTAATTTGCCCTTCGGGT
>DZDC01000030.1:0-13548 GCA_022736595.1 Draconibacterium orientale
TAAATCTATTGTAACTTTTTGTCATGTACTAAGTGTAATGATTTAAATTGGGATTTTGAGTGAATATTTTAATTAGCTCATGTTCATTGGTTTTGTTCTCACTCCAAAAACGCAGATTGCTTGTGTGGATGAATTTCATGAATTCCAATTCGTTCAAATCATCGGTTTTGTATAAAATATCCACGATTTATTTTGTTCAATTTTGATTGGAACTGGCGTTCGCTTGAAATGGCTTATAACAAATAACTCCCCACATTGCGTAAATATCCAATTTATCTTCACCCTCATTTCTTCTATGGAAACTCCTCATATTCGTATGGCTCGGGCTAAGATTTACTATGGTTTGCATTCGCTTTGCATTTTTGAGATTGAGTACTAAAAGTAAACATTCTTTTATTGGATTTCCATTTTTCTAAAATTTTATTTTACCCAACAGACGCTTTATGGTATTATGCCTTGGAGCGGTCATGGAAGCTACATTGTGATGGCGTTCAATCTCTTAAACCACTACCAAAGCGCTGGAGGGACGCAGTATTTGGCGCAATAACCTTTCATCACTTGCCATCGGGGCTAAGAATAGAAGAATTGAGACAAAAAAATGAAGACTATTGCGCATATACCTCCTTATGGCTGCGATCGCAACAACTGACGCTATCTTTTATCATGAAAATACTTTGGTGGACAAGGCTCTTTGAAGAAACAATGGGTTGTGTTTCCTACTTATTCATCACATGCACAAACTTATAGGCAGTATCGCGGCTCATATCTACATCGGTGGCAACGGCCTCTATTGTAAAGTTGGTATGGCTTCCATGGGGCAAATTGGCCACAAAGGAAGTGTCAAAATTAAATTCCTTTTGCGAAAGGTTGTTGTATAAAATTCGGAGCGAATCGTTGTTTTCTGTATTGGTAATCAGCACCCAAACCGAAATAAGTTTTTCATTGTCTTCAACAAAGGCGGCCACGGGAATGGTATCACCAATGTTGTACAAACTGGAAGCGGGTTGCGAAAAGCTAATGCTGGGTGGCGTGGGCGTTTTGGGGGTGGTATCGGGGGTAGGCTCTGTTTCCTTTTTGCAAGACGCAAAGTTAAACAACAGAATCGAAATCAAGGTTACGTTCAACAATTGCTTCATTACCAATAAATTTAATGTTCTGTTATTCTGTATTTTATAAGTATTTTTGGGTGAAAATGTTATTTTTAAAAACGCATTCATTAATCCAAATGTTGGGAATGAGAAAATCAAACACATTTCAATCACCTAATCCACGACAAAGGTGAAACAATAAAGTTGAATCTGGAAAAATAGGAAAACTGAACTGTTAAGGTTTAAAATACTAATATACTGCTTGTTGCATACTAACTTTCCTATGCTAATATGACAAATATTAGCGAAATTTTTTATAGGTTTTCTCTTGACTTTGCTGCTTGTTCCAAAGCGGCATACCATGCTTCGCCATATTTTCGGATGAGGGGTTCTTTAAGCATTTGATAAACGGCCACGCCCAAGGTTTTGCCATGTTTCAGCGCTGAGGAGCAAATGGGCCATTTATGGTAATTTACCGCTTCATAATCTTCGTAAGTGGTGATGCGGATGGGATAGAGGTGGCACGAAATGGGTTTTGGAAAGTCGATGAGTCCTTCGCGGTGGGCTTTTTCGATGGCGCAAAGCACCGTTTCCCCTTCATAATAAACAAAGGCACAAGCACCATCGTTGATCAGTGGAGTAACATAACCCCCATCCATGCCGTAGTCAAAAACTCCATATTTTTTCACAACCTCAAGGCCTTCGGGCATCATAAAGGGTTCAATCTGATCCATATAGTCCTCAATAATGCCAATTTCGTCCTCTTCCAAGGGAGCACCTTCGTCACCTTCGACACAGCAATTGCCGTGGCAAGCAGAAAGATTGCAAACAAATTGTACTTCCAGTACATCGTCAGAAACAAGGGTGTCTTGAATAGGGATCATGAGTTTAAGATTTAAATGGGTGGGCAAAGGTACAGGCTTTTGCGGCAAAAATGAAATGTGTTGAGAGATGAAAAAAACAACCCCAATGAAGTCTTATCTCCATCGGGGTTGTAGATTATTTTATCAAAGAATTAAGACCGTTGCAAAGCAAAAATTGTCAGAACGAGTCAACTAATATTATCCAACTTCAAGAAAAAGTGCAACCGGGAGTTGACACAGAAGCTCGCCGGATAAAGAAGGCCGTAAAACTTCGCTATGGTTTTAAAAAACATATAGGTACAGACCCCGAGGGACTTATTTTAGGCGTGGTAACAACCTCGGCCAACGAAAGCGATATAACTCATTTGGAGGATATTTTAAATGCCGGTCAAGTCAAAAAATGAATGAAAAACTCAAAAAAGTCTTTTATGCTAATTTTGCAATGGTCTTATAATTGGCATAAATTAGCGCGGCCAAAATTTCAACCATGTTAGAAATAAATCCCTTAATCGAAGCCCTCAAGAAACCCGCCGGAATTGCAGCCCAATACCTGATGGCTCCAGCTTCGCGTATGGCTGATATAGACCACAATAAACACCTAACTTTGACTCCCACTGCCGTATTATTACTGCTTTTTGAACAAGAAGGTCAATGGTGTACCTTACTTACTGTGAGATCGTTGAAACTCAAGAAACATCCCGGTCAAATCAGTTTTCCAGGTGGAAAATGGGAACAAGAAGATGTGGATTTTATAGCCACTGCCTTGCGCGAAACTCAGGAAGAAGTGGGCGTTGATGCTCTACAAGTGCAAGTGATTGGCGCATTAAGTCCGCTTATCATCCCTTTTTCGGCCTACAAAGTGCATCCCGTTGTAGGATATTTACCCACCTTACCCACTTTGGTTCATCAAGAATCGGAGGTGCATCAAACCCTTATCGTTCCTTTAAGTGAATTACTTAATCCCCAAAACAAAAAAACAGGTGATTTTGGCAGCAGCTCTAGGAATAAGGTTTTGGAAGCTCCCTTTTTTCAATTCCAAGGCCATCGTATATGGGGCGCCACCGCCATGATGCTGTCGGAACTTCTTTGCAGTTTATATCCCCAATCTCACTTTGCATCATCCATGCGCGACTGTTGAGCTTTTTTATACCTTTGCCCATCTAAAATCAAAAGAATGCTTCGATCAATGACAGGCTATGGCAAAGCTACAGCCGAACTTCCAGGGTGCAAAATCACCGTTGAAATTAAATCACTCAACAGCAAACAAGCAGACCTCGCCTTGCGCTTGCCCTATGCCTTTTCTGAAAAGGAGTTGGAAATACGAGCTTTGCTTTCGCGAGAGTTGGAAAGAGGTAAAATTTCTGTTTACATCAATCGTGAAAACTTGGGAAGTCTCTCCAATTCTAAAATCAATACTGAACTGGCTAAAAATTACTATCAGCAACTCCAAGCTTTGAAGGATGAACTGGGCGATGAAAGCGCCACCGATTTGATGGCCTTAGTGATGCGTATGCCCGAAGTGGTTTCACAAACCAATGACGCCCTCAATGAGGAAGAAGAACTTGCATTGATGCAAACCCTCAAGCAAGCCATCGCATTCACCGATGCTTATCGTCTGCAAGAAGGCGAAATATTAAAGGCCGATTTCGCGTTGAGAGTAGGTATAATCTTGGATCTCCTTAAACAAGTGGATCAATACGAAGAGTCTAGAATTCAAAAGGTTAAATCACGTTTATATGGCACTTTGATGAACCAAATTGATGAGCTAAAAATCGACAAAAACCGCTTTGAACAAGAGCTTATTTTCTATCTAGAAAAATTTGATGTCACCGAAGAAAAGGTTCGCCTAAAACAAAATTGCGACTATTTTATTCAATCTATCAACGATAAAGAAGCTTCCAATGGGAAAAAACTTGGATTTATTTTACAAGAAATAGGTCGAGAAATCAATACTTTAGGAAGCAAATCCAACGATTCGGACATGCAACGTCTTGTGGTGCAGATGAAAGATGAATTGGAAAAAATGAAGGAGCAAAGTCTCAATATTCTGTAATGTTTGCTGAACCTTCAAAACGGCTTTTGCAATTCCTCAACGGATTGTTGCTGGCTGCCCACCTGCCCTATTTGCTTTTATTTTTGTATGTTTTCCCTCAAAGCGACGATTACTTTTTCGCTTATCACTTGCAACATACGGGCATTTTTTCCTTTGTTCAAGAGATGTATTTGACCTGGACAGGACGCTATTTGAGCATGTTTTTAGGGGTGTTGCAATCGTATTTTATTACCATGCCTGAGGTATATTCCATAAGTCTCGCGTTCCTTTTTCTTGTTTTTTTTGGGTCCATTTTCTACTTCGTTAAAACCCTTTTGGCCTCACACCAATCAGCTTCCTTTGTGCTCTTTACCAGTCTGAGTGTTAGCTTTGTACAATTACAAATTAGCCCCGACCTCATGGAACTCCTCTACTGGTTTCCTTCGGCCTCAGCTTACCTTTTGAGCATGTCGCTAAGTTGGGTACTATTGGCAATGATGATCAAGCTATACCGACAGCCCTATTTTTCGTGGAAATTAAGTATTGGTATCGCCGTGGGGGGCTGGGCTATGCCGGCACTGCTCGAAATGAATATTCCCATGCTATTGGCGTGGAGTATATCGCCATTGGTGCTCATGCGCAAACTTACTCAAAAGCAAAAAAGGAATCTTTGGATCACCTTTATTTGGATTTTATTGAGTTCAATCCTAGTTATTATGGCGCCAGGAAATGCACTGCGCATGAAGGTTGAAGCAACAACTCATGAAGGAGTTAATTTCATAGTAACCAATTCTAAAGCCATCCTTTCGCTGGGAGTTTACGTTTTTCAAAAACCTGCGCTACTGATGTTGGGATTGCTATTTTTGCTGCATTTGAACCCACAATTTTTAAAAAATTCACCCCTGTTCAAGAGGTCGCCTTGGTTGATATTGGGGGCTTCCATTTTACTTTTATGGTTCGCATTGTTGCCTGTAACTTACAGCCTTCAAATCATGCCCTCAGGTCGCATTTTTAATATGATGGCTTTTTGGTTTTTGTTGCTTGTGATGATCAACCTATTGGTTTTCAAAGCCCATTTTGCAAGGTATTTTCCAGAAATTAAAAGTAAATCTGCGGTACAACTCACCTTTATCATTCCCGTATTTCTTACGCTGTGGATGAGTTTTAGTGCCTTTGGAATTTCCAATCCACGCAACTTTTTTAATGGCACTTCAACTCATTCCCTGAATTTTGGAAATAACAGTTCCGAAGCCTTGTACGTTCTTCTTTTTGAAGCAAAAGCCACCCAAAAACAGTGGAATCAATACCAAGAACGATTAGAAAAAGCAAAAGGAAGCGATACCTTATGGTTCGACGCTTTACCTTCTGGAAGTCGGCTTTTGCTTCTGCGAGACGCCGAAGTGTATCGCGGAAAATGGTTCCAAAGCTTGGAAAGTAAATATTATCAAATTGACTCACTCTATTTAAAACCAACCTCTAATGTACGGTAAACTTATTATTTTTTCGGCACCCTCGGGTTCAGGCAAAACTACCATTGTAAAGGAAATTTTAAAAAGCTCTCAACCTTTTGCTTTTTCCGTTTCAGCCACCAGTCGGCAAGCCAGAGAACAGGAGCAACATGGCAAGGACTATTATTTTTTAAGCCCCGAGGATTTTAAAATCAAAATAGAGTCGGGTGAGTTTTTGGAATGGGAAGAAGTGTATCACAATCAATTTTATGGCACTTTGCTATCTGAAGTTGAACGACTTAGAAACCAAGGCAAACATGTGATATTCGATGTGGATGTGGTGGGCGGAATGTCAATCAAGAAATATTATAAAGAACAGGCATTAAGCATTTTTGTCAAAGCCCCAACCCTCGAAATGCTCAAGGAACGGTTGGTGAGAAGAGGCACCGAAAGCGAGGCCAGCCTCGAAAAAAGATTGGGAAAAGCGCTCTGGGAAATGGAATTTGCGCCTCAGTTTGATTTGGTAGTGGTGAACGAAGATTTGAAAACCGCAGTGAATGATTGTCTTAACTCCATTTCAATTTTTCTGAAATCTTAAAGTTTTTTTTTCTTCCTTTGCAGTGGATAACTCAGCAAAGATAAAAGCCTTCTTAGCTCAGCTGGTAGAGCAGCTCATTCGTAATGAGCAGGTCAGCGGTTCAAGTCCGCTAGAAGGCTCTCATTTCTTACATTAAAACTCTAAAATCACCTTTGCTTATGAATTTCTCAATTCCAAAATTCCATTCACTGGTTTCCAAATTATTTGTTACCGGTTTTATTTTCATCAACCTGTTTTACACGCTGGAAGTTAAAGCGCAAACGCTGGAACTTCATTACGATTTTTTACCCAACCGCGAGTATTTCACCACCTCCCTCACCGATTTCAAAATGGACTCTCTTGGAAATACTTTTTACTTTATTGATTTTGACTTCAACAACCGTGAAAATGGCAAATCGGTATCTGCCACCTATTTTGAGATAGCTCGAGAATTTAATCTTAACAAGTTAGGATTAGGCGGCTTACGTGCACACATTGAATACAACGATGGATTTGCCATCACCCCAAATAATGTGGGATCCAATCCCATTGGATTTCCTTATTCCAGAGCTTTGCTCATTGGATTGGGTTACAGCTTTAGCATCAAAGGCTTCGATTTAAATACCTATTTAGCCTATAAAGCAGCCAGCGATTCCGACAATAAAGACGCACAATTTACGGTGAGTTGGTTTGAAATGTATTTCAATGGAAAACTCACTTTTTCAGGTTTTATGGACGTCTGGACTCAAAATTTTAACGGCAAAAGACGGGCTGTATTCATTGCAGAGCCTCAGCTTTGGTTCAACCTCAACAAAAGTTTTAGCTTAGGTTCGGAGGTGGAATTGGCCAAAAACCTTGATCCCAGCACCACCGATTTTACCGTTTACCCTACGGTAGCTATCAAATGGGCTTTCTAAATCAGATATGCCACTAACCTAAATTCAAATGTACTCAGCAAACGATGGAATCGATTAAAACCAATACCTATGAAAAAATTTATTGAACAATATTTTAAGATTAAAGAGAGCGGCTCTACGCTTCGCACAGAAGTTGTGGCAGGGATTACCACTTTTATGACCATGGCTTATATTCTAGCCGTGAACCCCTTAATTTTGGCCGATGCCGGAATGGACAAAGGAGGCGTTTTTACAGCAACTATTTTGGCGGCAGTCATTGGCACCTTAATCATGGCTCTATTTGCAAGATATCCCTTTGCCTTGGCACCTGGGATGGGACTCAATGCGTTCTTTGCTTATGGAGTGGTATTGGGAATGGGATACAGTTGGCAAACTGCCTTAACTGCAGTGTTTGTGGAAGGTCTTATTTTTATTTTCATCTCCTTGTTTCAAGTGAGAGAGAAAATATTTGAGGCCATTCCCCTTAGCATGAAACACGCTGTTACAGTGGGTATTGGTCTGTTTATAGCGCTGATAGGACTGAAAAATGCGGGCGTGGTAATTCAACATCCTGCCACTTTGGTTACCAAAGGCGCACTTACCAGTGCTCCGGTAATGTTGGCCTTATTGGGCACCATTGCCACAGTTGCCATGATGCGACGCCAAGTTAAAGGAGCCTTATTGCTCGGTATTTTGCTCACTTATGGAGCAGGTTTGCTGGCCGAATTTACAGGTTGGTATCAGGTCAATCCCGAAATCAAGCAATTTTCGCTCATTCCCAACTTAGCTGACCTCTTTGTAATTCCTAGCCTGGAATCCGTAGCTTTTAAAATCGATTTTCATTCTATTTTCAGCCTTGAATTCATTGTCATCATCTTTGCTTTTCTTTTTGTGGATTTATTTGACACCATTGGAACAGTAATAGGCGTGAGCGATAAAGCAGGTTACCTTACCAAGGAAGGAAAACTTCCCCGCCTCAATAAGGTGCTTTTATCAGATGCGATTGCCACATCAGCAGGGGCACTTTTGGGAACTTCAACCACCACCACCTTTATTGAAAGTGCTTCCGGAGTTGCCGCAGGGGGTCGAACCGGATTTACCTCGGTTATCACGGCATTATTTTTCTTATTGAGTTTGATGTTTGCACCCATTTTCCTAAGTATCCCTGCCTTTGCCACGGCACCAGCCCTCATTGTGGTGGGACTTTTGATGTTCGAGAACATCAAGCACATCCAGTTTAGCAATTTTGAAGAATCGCTTCCCGCTTATTTCACCATCATCATGATGCCCTTCACTTTTAGTATAGCCGAAGGTATAGTGTTTGGTATTATTAGCTTTGTGGTACTTAAAATGATCCTTGGTAAGTTCAAAGAAGTGAGCATAGTGATGTACATTTTAGCACTGCTTTTTGTGCTCAGTTTTTATTTTTTGAAGTAAAATTTAAGTTGTCTATTTTTTGTTCAACCTAATACAAAAAAAATTACTTTTGCAAACCCGAAAAGGGAGCAAGGTCTCTTGGCCGAGTGGCTAGGCACCGGTCTGCAAAACCGTCCACTCCGGTTCGAATCCGGAAGAGACCTCAAAGGCTAAAGGCAAAATCGCTTTTAGCCTTTTTAATTGTCCATTATTTGCCTCTACCTTTCCCTTTAAGCCCAGATAAAGCATAAGCAAAAGTCAATACTTAATGATTCGGGATTTAGAACCCTTTTCTAATTATAGACCCAGCATCTTGGGGCCTTGCTTATAATAAACATCTTTGGGAATGCCAGCCTTAGCCAATCGATCCAAATCGGCTTTTAATTGTGGACTCATCACCGTCCATTTTTCAACGTATGCCTTGGCAGCTTCATAATTACCATCTCCTTGAACCCGCAGAATATCAGCTGTAAGGGATGCGGACGCTTCTTTCATCTTTTGAAGATTGATGCTGTAGGTTCCGTTTGTATTACGCATAAAAGCTTGCTTTTCGAGGAAAAAATTGAAGCGCATTAGGTTGGCTTTACCGTGGGCACTAGCTGCGCCAAATCGAATACTGCGGAAAATGCCCGCCATAAATGTTACATAGTTGTCCATCATTTTGGAGCTGTCGATTTCGCCCATTTCGATGAGTTGCGTAATAATAAACAGACCCAAAATATCGGCTTTACCTTCTTCGATGGCTGAATATTGTTCTTTTAAAGCGGTCCGAACCTGATTTTTCCCGTCAAGGGTATTTTTAATTCCCATACCGTGAGCCACTTCATGAAACATTACATTGGCAAAGAAAGCATCAAAAGTAACGTATTTGAGTTGGTCAGGAGCAATGAGTTCTTGCGAAATGGGAAGCATAATTTTATCAAATTTTGCCTTCATGGCGTTCTTAAGTTGCAGTTTGCGCGAACCTTTATTAAGTTGTACATATTCGTCATTGGGAAGGTTGATGGCTATGGTTTTGCTACCGGCATCGCAATCTCCCGCATAATACACTACATCATAAGCATTTATATCAACATCTTGACCTGGTTTTTCGCGTTTATAAGCCGCTTCCACAGGTAGGTTTTCTTGCATTTTAGGTAAGAATTGGGCATAATAGGCCAATTTTTTGCTCCACTCAATATCTTTCACCAAGATGAATGCTTCGTGGGCAGCTTTATAGCCAAACAATTGGTCTTCATAGTTTTCGATGGGCCCCACCACAAAGTCGATGTTACTGTTTTTCATGTCCATCCAAGCCATATCTGAAGCTTGATATTGATCGGTAAGCAAGGCTTCGGCTCTAAGATTCAAATAATTGCGCAATCCGCTATCCTCAGCCAAGGTAGCAGCGTGCTTAATAAGGGCTGCGGCTTTTTCAATTTCGGCTTTAAAGTATTGGTGGTACCAAACCACTTCCAATGCGCCTTTATCGTTGCGACGAATCATGGTGTAAAGGCTGGTTTTGTTGCTATCGGCCAAGTCATCAAATTCTACTTTGGTCATATCTTGAGGATAGAACCCTGCGCCCAAGGCTTTGGAGCCAAAACCATTGATGAAGGGTTTGTTATCGTTCAAGCGATCCCAGGGACCGTAGTTGACTTTGGCAAATTGTAACAAATCGGGGTTAGAGATTTTACTCAAAAGACTGTCTTTGGTTCCATAAGCCTCTTGCCAAAAAAGGTCTTCCATAATCTCGGCCACCTGAAACATCAGTTTTAACATTTCTTTTTCGTTGGTCGAGAGGTGGCTGATGTTGGAGGTAAGTTCCACTTCGGCGTACACCTTTAAGTCGGTGCTATCCACAGCAGTGAGGCCTGTGGCTAAAGGGGCTTTGGGTTTGCAAGCGTTGAGGCCAAATACAGCCATAACAAGCAGCATCAAAAATTGTTTTTTAATCATTACTATACTTTTTTAAAAGGTTGTGAATATAAATGGAGAAACAAGGTTAGGTTTATTTAGAACGAGCCCTTTTAAATACGATATTGTTGAATGCTTTCCAGAAATAGCGCCAATCGGTTAACAAGGGATGTTTGTCGTATGCATCGAGGTATTTCTTTTCGCTGGCAATAATTTCGTCCAATTCCTTTGGAAGATCCACATAAAAGGGAGGAACCAAACCAGGACGATACTTCATACGGCGTTGTCTGAAATCTTCGGGGTAAAGGCTTAAATAATGTTTACTCAAAGGTCGTACGCCAACAATTTTAAGATCGCGCTTAAGCCAATTGACAAGCATGGGAAGCTCGTCGAGCCAAAATTTACGCAACAAGGCGCCTGAAGTGGTAATTCTAAAATCGTCCTTGAATTTTCCCCCTGCTTGAAGTTGGTTGTTTTTGTAGATATATTCTTGTAAATATTCAGAGTAAGCATGCATGGTACGCATTTTATATACCTTGATGAGCTTGCCATTTTTCCCTTCTCTCTTTAATTTTATCAAAGGCCCATAGGTAGGACTATAATCAAACGCTGGCTCCTTCACCTTGCGAACGGTAAAGTAAAAGCGATCGCCAATGAATTTCTCATCCAACACATCAAACCCACAACTGTAAAGCCTTCCCAAGGTTTCGGCTTTGCTTAAAACACGGTTTTGACCTCTGCTCACAAAAAAATAAATTTTCTTCAAACAGCACAATTTAGGACTCACCCTTTGAATAAAAAAGTCGATGGTATAGACCATCCAATTGATAACCGGAGGATATTTTTGTAAAATTCTTTGCTTACGAAGCCAATAGGTTTCAACATTTCCAATGAAAATGCCGCCTTGAACCAGCTTTGCATTCACCGCTTCAAAGAGTTTATTGATGTACCTAAAATCGTTGACACGCTTTAAGTCAACAATGGCTTTGAAAGTATCTTGGAGTTGTTTTTCGATATTAAAAGGGGTAGAAGTTGAAACCAATAAGGTATCCTTATCCTCCACATTTACTTGTTGAGCAATGTAATCAAAGGCTCCTTGTCCCGATTCTCTTATAATTAGCTCCTTCAACGATTAAAAAAAATTTGAGTGCAAATGTAAATAAATAATCCTTTATCCAGAAAAAAGCTAAGGCACTTAAATTTTTAGGTCTGCTTGCCTTAATTCATCAAGGTTATTCAACGAATTCAAGCTCCTCAATCAGATGCTGAGCTCCTGCATATTTTTCAATCACAAAAAGGCAATACCGAATATCCAACATGATATTTCTACATTGATTGGGGTCGTAATCCAAATCGCTCATGGTGCCTTCCCAGTTGCGGTCGAAGTTGATTCCAATCAACGCTCCATTGGCATTGAGTGCTGGGGAACCGCTGTTGCCTCCGGTGGTGTGGTTTGAAGCAATAAAGCAAGTGTGGAGACTTCCATCCTCATCTTTGTAACGACCATAATCTTTGTTTTTATAGAGTTCTTTAAGTTTTGGCTCCACCACATAATCGTAGATGTCGGGATTTTCTTTGGCCATGATGCCTTCGAGCGTGGTAAAATAGTTGTAATCCACGGCATCGGCAGGTTGGTAAGCTTCCACAATGCCATAGGAAACTCGTAAGGTGCTATTGGCATCGGGATAGTTGCGACCGTTGGCATTGTACTCGAGATAAGCCGCCATATAAAGCCGTTGCAAACTGTCGATTTTTTGATCGTAGAAATCCATTTGAGGACGCACATACTTAATCATATAATCATTCAACGATTGGGAATGAACGTAAATGGGGTCTTTGGCTAAAGCTGCAATTTGATTACGATTGGCCTTTTTCAAAAAGGATAACATTCGATCGGCCTCAGAAAATTTGGACTTGGAATACAAAGCTTGGGAATATTTCTCGGGCTGGTAGTCGTACTTTTCGCGAAGAATCTTAAACATTTGTGGTTTTTCGATGCTGTAAGGATACCCCAAATAGGCCTTTACTCCCGCAGCAAACATCGCTTGATCTACCCCACGGTTATAATCCTTATAAAAGCCCTCAGCAGCTTGAATTTGGTTTTTTAAAAGCTGATCAAAGGCTTCATTGGACATAGTTTTATCCTTACTTTTTTGAATCAAGGAAGTGAAAGACAAAGCAAAACGACTCAAATCGTGATAATAAACCGTCTCTGCGTAATAATTATAAGCCATTTCGTAAGGTTCAGACTTTCGCACGGCTTCGTTGATTTGAGGAATAAGGTCTTGATTGGGCTTTTGATTATCCATGCACCATTGGATAAACTGCTTTTCAGCAACGCGTTTGTTATCGACGGAGTTCATTCGTTTTATGCCACGGTTTTCGCCAATCCACTTTTTCCAACCATTGGCCACGCCTGCATATTTGGCACTGTATTGAATTCTAATTTGAGGATTGGTTTCCATGGCCGCGCTCATAATATCGAGTTTCTGACGACGTAGATCAATTTTAAAAGGATTGACTTTAGAAGTAATTAAGTCCATTTCTTCAGCACTGATGTACTCTTGAGTGCGACCAGGATATCCAAAAATAAAGGTAAAATCACCCTCCTTTACTCCTTTTAGGCTGATTTTAAGGTGCGATTTGGGTCGGTAAGGAACATTTTTGGTGGAAATGGCTGCTGGGTTGTTGTCGGCGTCAGCATAGATTCTAAAGACCGAGAAATCGCCCGTATGACGTGGCCACATCCAGTTGTCGGTGTCACCCCCAAATTTGCCAATATTTGAAGGAGGTGCTCCCACCAACCGTACATCCTGAAATACATCGTACTTCATCATTATGTACTGATTACCATAATAAAATGCCTTAATTTCCACTTCATGAAATGCATCCGCTGCGTGAGCTTCTTTCAATTTTGCACTGTTTTTTAGAATAAGAACTGTCCGTTCGATCTCAGTCATTTGGGGCGTTACATCTTTCAAAATCGCCTGAGTAACCTCCTCCATTGAAGTGAGAATACGAACTTGCAAACCAGGGTTGGTGAGCTCTTCGGCTTGACTCGCAGCCCAAAATCCCTGAGTCAAATAATCGTGCTCGAGGGTACTGTGTGATTGAATTTCGCCATAACCACAATGATGGTTGGTAAAAACGAGCCCTTGTTCGCTCACAATTTCGCCGGTACAACCCCGACCAAAAAGCACGATGGCATCTTTAAGGCTCGCTTGGTTGAGACTGTATATTTCTTCAGCAGAAATGATCATGCCCATTCTTTGCATCTCATCAGAATTCACTTTTTCCAACAAATAGGGCAACCACATTCCTTCTTTTGCCTT
>DZDC01000030.1:13648-23533 GCA_022736595.1 Draconibacterium orientale
TCCATCACTCGAGAAATTAAACCACAAAAATACGATTTTAAGCGACGCTTGAATTTGTAAAAAAACAATGGAGATGATGTAATTTGCACCTTCTACTCCACTTTAAACTGGTAGTGAAACACCTGAGTAAAATCTTTACCTGAATAATCCTCAAACTTAACCACTTCATTGGTAAGCAGATTTCTTTCATCAAAGAAGTAAGTGGTCATCCGAGTACCCGCAATGTCCTTTTCGAGGCTACTAATTTTATTGCCTAAGCCATCGTATGAATTGGAAATGACATTGATAATTACTCCTTTATCATCTTTTATTACCACTTGAACCACCTTGTCGAGGTGGTTGTAATCGTAAGTAAAAAATTTCTTTTGCCATACAGAATCTACCTTTTGGCTCAGCACTTCCTCCACCACATATCCTTTAGCATTGAAGGTTCGGTCTAAGGTTTTTACTAGATTTCCATTGAGGTCGAAGCATTGCTTCTTGATGAGATTTCGTTTTGCGTCATAGATTAGGGTATCTGTGGAGTTGACAATACTATCGGCCTTTGAAGTGGCATTGGAATGCATCACTTTTACTGCTAACCCATTTAAGTTGTAGGTGAAATTGTCTTCTGAAGCAAAACGATTGTTGTTGTATCGAATTACTTTTAACAGTCGATCGCCTGCATTATCGTACTGCATTTTCTGAATCAATCGTTGGTCATTCACTTGCAAAGTGCTTTTGTACACAGCATTACCATAAATATCGTATTTCACTTCTTTGATGATGGTTTTTTTGATGCTATCACCTTTGTCCAGGCGGTAGGTGGTTGCCGACATCAACAATCGTTGTCGTGTCGAACGTTTTTCGGCTTTGCGTTGAAGTTCCTCTTTGCTGTACAGCAATTCGCCCATTTGATTCATGGCTAGGGGAACTTGTTTAGCCAAAGGATAATTCTCTATAAACAATTGATAGGCTTCGGGCTTATTAATATTTACCGCATTTTGATAAGCCAAGCTATCACGCAAAGCCAGCACCGCTCCTGTATATTTTGAATTGGGGTAATGCTCCACAAAAGCATCGCAAAGCTCCAATGTTTTAAATTGCATGGCATTTTGATAATCAATTTCGAGGGATTTCTGCCTCAAGATAGCTGCTTGTTCGCTTTGAGGATACTTCTTAATAAAGTCATCTATGGCATCGGGAGTGTTGAGCAAATTGGCTCTATCAAATTCTAAAGCGATCATAAGCTGCTGCGCTTCGGCTACCTGAGCCGCTTGCGGAAACTGCTGAATAAATTCATGATAGCCTTGAATGGAATTGTTGATTTTCACTTTATCAAAAACACATTGATGGAACAAGATCAAAGCTTGATCATGATACGAAGATTTGGGATATTCGCTGAGAAATTTGTCCCATTGCACAGGGGTATTAAACTTTGCGGCAAGATCAAAAGCAATCTTATCCCGAGCTTGAATGGCTAAGTTATTGAGACTATCGTTTTTGCATTGTTCGATAAACAAATTCCAAGTTGTAATGGAAGCGGCTTGTTGCGACGCTTTAAACATTTCATTTTCGAGCAATTGCTTTTGCGTAATCATTACATTTTCGTTGCAACGGCTAAAAAAATCATTTTTCAAATCTGCATCTAACATTGGCCACGAATCGATGGCTTTCAAAATATGCTGGTAGGAAAGCTCGCGATCATCAGGGCGTAGCATAGTTTGATGTACCACTATAGATAAACCAAAGTAACCGATGGAGGCCGAGGACTGAGTTTGCACAGCCTGACCGAAAATGACTTTGGCGTTGGGATATTTTTTTTGATCCAAATATTTAAAAGCCTTCTTAAAATCTTGCGCTTGAATAAGTGTATAAAAACCAAGTAAAAACGACAGAAAAAGGGTTAAAATTTTTCTCATATTTCAATTTTTGAATAAATACATTGTACCAACAAAATAGGGTCAACACAGCAGGTTGAATCACACAAATATAGAACCCTTTAGGCACGAAAGTGCCAGGCATTGGGTAATTAACTAACAATGCAATTTTGAAAACCTACTTTGAAATAGTGGAGTTAGAAAAGGGACATCAAAGCAGATAAATGGAGTTTTTACAGCGATTCTACCGCTTTTTGGATGGATTTTAAAAGAGCCTTTGGAGGTTTAAGTCCAACCAAACGTTCAAATTCTTTTCCATTTTTAAACACAATAAGCGTAGGAATAGATTTAATGCCAAGTTGCTGTGCAATAGCTTGGTTTTTTTCAACATCCATTTTCCCAATTTTTACTCTTGTATCGCTATTTTCTTCGGCCAATTGATTCACAATTGGACCCTGCATCTTACAAGGTTGACACCATTCGGCCCAAAAATCGACCAGCACCACGCCTTTGGCAGTGATACCTTTAAAGTTTTGACTGCTAATGATGTACAGTTTTTTACTTTGGGGCAAATTGCTGCCACTGGTAAAGGTACGATACCTCAAATAAACCCACAAAGCCAATATAACCAGCAGTGAAACAACAATTATAATAATAATCCAAGTTATGCTCATAAGTATCAATTTAAAATGAAGGCAAAAGTACAAAAGGCTTTTAATTAAAAAACAATTCACAATAATTTTCAATGCGCAGTTGAAAATCTCTATTTGGAGCACGTTTGGTTAACAAAAGGATAACATACAAGCAACTCTTTCTTTTAAATCGAGTCTACAAATTCGTTCAAAACAAGGTAAGAAAATATTTTTTACCACAACATATTAATATTTAACTACTTGCAATATAAAGTAAAATACAATTTATTAGGTAATATACTTGTTACTGGGGGGGTTTTTAAATTACTTTTGAACCCTCTTTATAGAATATCTCTTACAATACAATTGAGAACATTAATCTAAACTTCACAATATGAAAACTATTTACTTCATCCTCCTTTTCAGCCTCCTAGGCAGCTTAAGCTTACACGCAGGCGATCAAACCATAACATTAAGTGGCACTTCCCTCGATATTGGTTATATCGAGCTCCTAAATAATAGTGATGGTACGCATAGTTATACCGTTGACATTGGGGCTGGTACTGCTCAAACTATTAAAGTTGAGGCCTATATAAACGACAATAATTATACTTTATCTGCCTCATGGAAAGTTTCGCTTGACGGATTGAACTGGCATTCTTCCACAAGTTTTGTAAGCTCCGGTAGCGCTGAAACTAAAACCATATATGTTCGATGCAGCCCAACAGTAGACAATTCAGTAAATACACAGGGAAAGATTGTAGTTGCTGATCCTTCGTGGGACAAAACTGATGAAGGAACTACCACTGTCACCATAAAATACCCTGAAATGGACATTACCGGAAGCGGTAATACCGTTGATGATGGGTCTAGTTCTCCAGTTGTCACTAATAATACCGATTTTGGAGATGTTGCCGTTAATTCAAGCAAGACCAATTCCTTTACTATTACAAACAGTAAAGGTGGCCCCCCTGTACAAAAAGGTAAATTGTTTTTTGAATTAATTTCAGCGAAATATGTCACCATAGGTGGCGCAAATGCTAATCAATTTTCCGTAACCCAAGATCCCGTAAGCGGTGTTTTACCAGGAGGTGGAACTACAGGTTTTAATGTACAATTTCTTCCAACCACAACAGGTTTAAAAACCGCAACCCTCACTATTTACAATAACGATCAAGACGAAAACCCATATAACTTCACCATTCAGGGTACTGGCACTGCAGTAGTTCCAACTTTAGATGCTACCTCTGCGGTAACAGCCCGTACTTCTTCTGGAGGTACCTCAGGTGGTAATATTACTGCGGAAGGAGGAGCCTCAGTTACGGAAAGGGGTGTTTGCTGGAATACATCTACTGGTCCAACTGCTGCCAACAGTCATTCTTCTGACGGCACTGGTTCGGGTTCCTTTGTAAGCACCATATCTGGAGGTTTGGGTGCCGAAACAAAATATTACGTAAGATCTTATGCTACCAATAGCGTAGGTACTGCTTATGGTCCTGAGGTTGAATTTTGGACGCTATCCACTGAACCCTCAACACACCCTGGCACGGTCACAGTATCCGATAAAGGAGCTACTTCTATTACCCTTTCATGGTCAGCAGCTACCGGAGCTAGTGGATATACTATTTTATATAAAGCCGGAGCTACTGCTCCTGATGCTACTGGAGTTGAAGATGGTAAGCACTACAACAACTTCACTGGAATTCCAGTTGATGTTACCGTGGCTGGCGAAACGACCTCAACTACATTTACTGTGAGCGGTCTAAGTTCTAGTACTCAATACGCATTTACCGTTATCTCATTTAAAGATGATATTACTGACGAAGCAACCCATAATTATAAAGTAGATGGCACACTCTCAACTGTGGTTGGTACCACTACTGTGGCAGCACCCACAACGCAAACTTCGGATTTAGTTTGGTCAGGTGCTCAAGGATCTGGTTCCATTGAATTTTCGTGGACTAATGGAAATGGTGCTGGTCGCATATTCTTAATGAAACAAGGTGCCGCTTGTAGCAACCCAAGCAATGGAGCAACTTATACAGGCAATACTCAATTTGGAAGTGGTAGCAACCTGAGCGATGGAACTTATGTAATGTTCTTTGGTTCAGGGGCTAAAGGCAATCTCGTTACCACTGGTTTAAGCGACGCTGTTGTTTACCATTTTAAGGTTTTTGAATACAATGGTGTTGGTTCTACAACTACTTACAATACTTCTGAAGCGGGTGGTTTTAACGAAGGTAATTCCTCTAGCTCCCAATTGCCCATTGAACTTCTTAGCTTCGAGGCTAAATTAACAGATAAAGGAACCGTTACTATTGAGTGGGCCACCGCAACTGAACTTAATAACGATTACTTTACCATTGAAAGAAGTACCAACCTCAGCGATTGGGAAACGGTTACTACACTTCAAGGAGCTGGAAATAGCAACGAAATGCTAAGTTACAATACTGAAGATTTGGAAGTCCCTGAAGGACTCGTTTATTATCGATTGAAACAAACCGATTTCGATGGTAAATTTACCTTTAGCGATATGGCTGTGGTGCGTAAATCAAACAGCCAAAACTCAAACCTACAATTATCTACAACAGTAGTTTATAATGAAGTTTTGAGTACTCAAATTCATAATATGAAGAATCAAAACCTGAAAGTAGAAGTGATTAATGCCGCTGGACAAATTGCATTATCTAAAAATTTCAAAGCCAGTAGTAACCATCAACAAGTTGAAATTAATTTATCTGCTTTAGTGCATGGAGTTTATATTCTACGCGCTCAAAGCGAAAACGAAACTAAATCCTTGAAATTTTTCTGGTAAAATATTCATTTTCGAAAGTAAAAGGAATTTATCGATTACGATAAGTTCCTTTTCTCTTAGAATTGATACCATTCTTAAGCATCCTTACGCATATTATAAACCACTGTAGTCTAAATAAATAAAAATGAATACAATTATAAAAACCAAGATTATTCTACTTATTGTAGTTTCCATTGTTTTTTTGGGGACTTTTTCATGTTCAAAAATTAAGGAATTACTCACTTTTACGGTGAATGACACCTCAGAAGTGGTAATAGAGAACGATATTCTGCCATTTAGTCTTCCCGTTGAGATTTGGCTTCCTCCCATCACCACCAATTCAGAAGAGGAATTTGCGAATAATAACACCTCCGCTAATTTAGTGAAGGACGTTTTTATTACCCATCTCGATCTGGAGATTAAGTCGCCAGAAGATAAGACCTTTAGTTTTTTAAAATCGATAACTATTTATATTTCAACAAATTCAGACGACGAGATTGAATTAGCCAAAAAGGAAAATATATCATCCACCGATAAGATTTTGAACTTGGATGTAACCTCTGCAAAGCTCGATAAATACATAAAAGCGTCGAGTTATAAGCTGAGAACGGAGGTGGTTTTGCGCGAAACATTAACCCAAGATGTAACTCTCGGGGTGGATTTAAGCTTTCAAGTAACCGCTGATCCACTTTAATCTGGCTTGTGGTGAATCTGAAAAATATACGCTATTAGCCTAGGGTTAGGATAGCCTCCAATCTATGGTCAAAAGATGCCGATTTTTTAAGATGGGATGAAATAACAAAGGCTCTAAGAATTTCAAAGCAGGTAGCAACGATCAACAAGTTTATAAGGGATTTATCTAATTAGATAAGTCCCTTTTTTCTTAATATTGATACCATTCTTGAGCATCCTTGCGCATATTATAATTATTGCGCATACTTTGGCCATAAGCTCCGGTGCTTCGTATGGCAAGTATATCGCCCCGCTTCAATTGGGGTAGTGCAATTTGCTTAAGAAAAATATCCGTGCTTTCGCAAATGGGACCCACCACATCGTATTTACGTACGTCCGAAACCTTGGAAGTGAGCGATTGAATCTGATGATAAGCTTGGTAAAGCGCAGGACGCATAAGGTCATTCATTCCAGCATCTACAATGGCAAAACTTCGAGCAGCGCCTTCTTTGATAAACAACACCTTAGTAATTAGCGATCCGCATTGAGCCACCAAAGACCTTCCTAATTCAAAATGAATTTCCTGTCCTTCTTTGCGGTGAATTAGCTGATTAAATAGAGCAAAATAGGTTCTAAAATCTGAAACTTCGTTTTGATCTGGAGCATGATAATCAATTCCTAACCCGCCTCCTAAGTTGAGATGCTCAAATTCAATTCCATGGGATGAAAAGAATTCTTGAATCTTATTCACCTTAATACATAAACTTTTAAATGCTGAAAAGTCGGTGATTTGGGAACCGATATGAAAATGCAAGCCTACCAAGTTGATGCCTTTAAGCACGGGTAATTTCTCGATAATGGCATCTAATTCCCAGTGATTGATTCCAAATTTACTCTCTTCAATACCAGTAGTAATATAATGGTGGGTATTGGCATCGACATTGGGGTTGATTCGAAGAGCTATTCTGGCAATTTTATTATTTTGCAATGCCAAATCATTGATAACCATTAATTCAGGAATTGATTCAACATTGAAACTAAAAATCTCATTAACGAGTCCTTGCTTAATTTCATTATCGGTTTTACCTACCCCAGCAAAGGCTATTTTTGAAGCACTAAAACCGTGATTTAATGCGTGCTGTACTTCATTTCCACTTACACAATCGGCACCAAATCCCAATTCTTGAATCCTTTTTAACAACGGGGTATTGACGTTGGCTTTTAGGGCATAATGCAGATGAAAGTCATACTTATCAGCTTCGTTACGAGCTTGACGCAAGGTTTTTTCCAAAAGCCGCATATCATAAAAATAGAAGGGCGTATGGATTCCCTGCCTTTCTATATCTTCAAAATCGATCTTTCGCATGGATTAAGATTTGAAGATTTGATTATGAAGTTGGTTGAGTGCCGTTGATTTATATTGGGCATCAATCAGAACACTTACATTGTGATTACTGGCACCATAACTTATCATTTTAATTGGAACCTCTTGGAGTGCATTAAAGACCTGAGCAGCATACCCTTTGTGTTGGGTGGTCATATTGCCAACAATGGCAATGATGCATTGGTCCTTTTCCACTTCCACCAAAGCAAATCGACTCAAATCGTCAACTATGGCATCAAGATAGCGGGTATCGTCGATGGTAACGGCCACGGCCACTTCTGAAGTGGTAATCATATCGATGGAGGTTTTATAAACTTCAAAAATTTCAAAAACCTTTCTCAGAAATCCATAGGCATTCAACATCCTTCCCGATTTTACGCGAACCACTGTAATGAGGTCTTTGGCTGCAATGGCTTTAATTCCATCTTTACCATAATAGGTATCGATGCATGTGCCTTCATCCTCGGGTTTCATGGTGTTTTTGAGCCACACTGCAATGTCAGCTTTTCGAGCCGGTAAGAGACTGGATGGATGCAAAATCTTAGCACCAAAATATGCCAATTCTGCAGCCTCATCAAAAGACATTTGAGGCAGACTGCTGGTGTTGGCAACAAAACGGGGGTCGTTGTTGTGCACCCCACTGATGTCGGTCCAAATTTCAATGCGCTCTGCTCCCAACGCAGCACCAATTAAGGTAGCACTATAATCGCTGCCTCCACGCTTAAGATTATCGATTTCGCCGTAGGCATTGCGACAGATATATCCCTGCGTAACAAATATTTGATTCTCAGCAAAAGGCTGCAATTCCCTTTTCAAATTCTCAGAGATATAAAACTCATCAGGCTCTAAATCTTTATCAATGCGCATAAAATTAAGGGCTTGCAGCAATTCCGCTTTTTGACCCTTTTCTAAAAGAAATAAATAAAATAAATGGGTACTCACCAATTCTCCATCGGCCATTAATGCTTTTTCTTGCAACACATTAAACATTTTTCTTAAGAAGTCGCGTAGATATTCCAACCGCGCTATGACCACCGTTTTGGCCTGAAGTCGAAATGTTTCGGTAACAAAAAGCTCATCAATAAATTGGAAATAGCGCTCTTGCATTTGATCCAATTCCTTTCCCGCCTGAATTTCGTCGCGGCGGTGTAAAAACTGTGCAATCCGTTCCAATTGATTGGTGATGCCACTGATGGCGGATAAAACCACAATTTGAGGTTGTGAATCGGCAATAATTTCACTTACCACCTTCATTTGTTGCGGAGAGCCCACAGAGGTACCTCCAAATTTTCTAACGATCATAGGAATAAAAATGTTGGCAAAAATAACATTTAATTACTATTTATAACTTTCTGACAATTTATTAAACTACAATAAATATAAATTGCCATATTTTTCACATCTCACTATAATTATTTTTCGCCGATACATTACAGCAAAAGCCCTATTTTTGCACAAAATTTATTTCTATGATTCTTTCAATTATTCTTATCCTTCTTGGTTTTGGGTTATTAATCTTAGGTGCAGAATGGATGGTAAACGGAGCTTCGGCTTTGGCAAAAAAATACCATATCTCCGATCTAGCCATTGGTTTAACCATAGTGGCTATGGGTACTTCAGCTCCGGAAATGGTGGTGAATACCATTGCAGCCTTCGAAGGGCATTCTGATATTGTTTTTGGTAATATCATTGGCAGCAACAATTTCAACCTATTTATGATTTTAGGTATCGTTGGTTTGATTATGCCCATTCGTGTTCAGTCAAGTACCGTTTGGAAAGAAATTCCTATCTCAATGTTGGCAGCGGTTGTATTAATTTTGTTGGCCAATCCAATTCTTGGACAAAGTAGTGCTTTAATAAGCCGTTGGGATGGATTGATTTTATTGGGGTTCTTTTTCGGGTTCCTCTATTACGTTTATACACAGATGCGAGCAGAGCCCACAAGCATAGAAACAGAGATCCAACCCATGACTTCCTTCAAAATTACTTCCTTGATTGTTATCGGTATTGGGGGACTAGTTCTCGGTGGTAAATTGGTAGTTGATAATGCCATCGACATTACTACAGCTATGGGTGTGAGCGAAAAAATTATTGGATTAACCATTATTGCTGCAGGAACTTCCTTGCCCGAATTGATGACTTCCGTGGTGGCGGCTTATAAAAAGAACAGCGATATTGCCATTGGGAATGTGGTGGGAAGCAATATTTTCAATATCTTTCTAATTTTAGGCCTTAGTAGTGTTTTAAAGCCACTAGAATATAACTTGGCTTTCAACACCGATCTTTACCTCCTGATTGGTGGTACTTTCTTATTGTTTTTTGCCATGTTTACTGGAGGCAAAAGGAAGCTTGATCGCTGGGAAGCATTCATTTTACTCGCTATTTTTATAGCCTACACCATTTATTTGATAAGTAAAGAGCTTTAAATAAAGTTTATTGAAATAAAAAAAAACCGACCTCAATCATAAGGTCGGTTTTTTAATATCAAGGATTTTAGTACATGACAATTTTCAATTTAGACCGTCTAAGGTTGAGGTTGTATTG
>DZDC01000283.1 GCA_022736595.1 Draconibacterium orientale
GCTGATTTCGCTGGGCGAGGGCGCGAGCATGTTGCGGTTGGAGGGGGAGAAGGGCTGATGAGCCAACAGCACGCCAGGGTGAAGGGGGCAGGCTGTTGCGCAGTTGCTTGTTGATCGCATGCTATGAAGCTAGACCTGCCCCTTGCCTTGTGACCCCTGCGAGCCGGATACGTTGACGATGGTGCAGTTGGTGGGGCATTTTGAATTTACGTCCAAATAAATGGAGAAACTAATGACTGCTAACGCAAAGCAAGAAGAAATATCTAATTGGAGAGAAATAAAACAAATAAATAAATCGAAATCCGACGCGTTAGTAATAAACATCACTAATAGAGAGGACGGCCAGTTTTCTGAGCGTCTTGCGAAGCAAAATAACGCCTTTCTGAAAAAAAATAAAACTGCCTATTGGTATGCCGGAGTAAATAATAATTATGACTATGTTGTCCTTGTTCTTTGGGGGTCAAGAAATGGCGCTGGAGGAAAAGATATTTATATTGGAGAGACAAAAAAATTAAATGGCCAGCCTAAGTTAATTTCAGAAAATGGTAAATTCATCATTCCAGTTAAAGAGTGGGCGCATCTTGGAAAGACCACATCCTCAATAAACAAATTTTGTGCACCAAATTCTATTTCATCTGGCTCAGCTACACATTTTTTAAATTGGCAATATGAGGCGGCGTTGACTGAAGATGTTCCAGAAGGATACAAAGCGCTTATGGAACATGAAGCCAATTTCAAAATTATTGATCCAGGCGAAAAAGAGGCGGTACATAAATATCGATTAAACCAGAATGCGTTGCGAAAGTTGACTTTGGAGATTTTTGAGGGGAAATGCTGCTTAAGCCGAACAAAGGTCAAGGAGATTCTTGTCTGCTCCCACATCAAACCGTGGGTGGCATCTGAGGGGCATGAGAAATGCGATCCTGACAATACACTTATGTTGGCGGCAACATGGGATCGGTTATTTGATAGGGGGCTTATTTCTTTTTCCAATTCAGGGAAAATTATGGTCTCCAAGAAACTAAATAAAGATGACTGGCATAATATTGGGATTCAACGCGAAGCCGCATTAGATGAAAAATTTCTCACATCTGGCAGGAAGAATTACCTTAAATATCATAGAGAAAATGTATTTAAGGAGTAGTGGGGTCAGGTCTAGCTTCGTAGCACTCCATGCTGAAGCGCAACCCTGATCTGC
>DZDC01000144.1 GCA_022736595.1 Draconibacterium orientale
ACCTCGACAAAACAATTCTTTTGGAATTGTTTTCGTCGACCCGAAGGGCAAATTACGCTAATGCGTAATTTGGGTTTTATCATCCTCCAACTGTGGATACCCTCCAACCCATGTCACCTTTCCCAACTTTGCATCCTTATCAATCGTACTTAGTTCACAATCAGCACGTGATGTAGGTAAACTAAAATAGATTTGCTTTTTGGCAACTTACAACCCCAGCATTTTCCAATCTTCCACCGGCAAGCCACAGCTTTGGTTTTGGCAAAGGAAAAATTGGAGCTTTTGGGTTTGGAAGCGTTGATGAAACAAGGGTAATTCACTTTCTTCCTCACTGGCAGCCAAAAGGGTAGAAGGGAGGTAATTTTGTGCCACTTGCTGCATCGCTTCCATGGCTCCTTTTCCTGTTGCCACCAGCTCACAATGCTTAAAAGAACGCTCTAAAAAGAGTTCAGCCCAAAGCCCATAAGACTCCGTATGCTTCAGGAGCTTGGTTTGAACATTACGCAGCATTTGCTCCGAAAGAGCTTCATAATCAGGCAGATTCAAATAGCGACTCAGTTTCCATAAACTCATGGCTATCACTGAATTGGCAGAAGGGGTGACGTTATCGTAAAACTCGATTTGACGGGCAACCACTGCTTCTTTTTTCAAGCTGCTGACATAAAACATCCCACTTTTAGAATCGAAAAAATCGTTTAAAAGGCTTTTAGCCAATTTTTCAGCCTCCATCAAATGGGCAGGCTCAAAGGTGCATTGGTACAATTCAATATGAGCGTCGATGAGATAGGCAAGGTCTTCAGCCAAAGCATCAAAGCGGGCTTTTCCATTTTTAAAACTGTGGTACCATGCTCCATCTTCATTTTTGAAATGCGTGTGGATTGCCTCCATGGTTTTAATGGCAAGTTGCTTGTATTCATGATTATTCAGCTTCATGGCCGCAGTTGCCAGCGCTTTCACCATCAGAGCATTCCAGCCTAAAAGTTGTTTGTCGTCGAGGCCCGGTCTGATGCGTTTTGTGCGGTGGTTTAACAGAATTTCTTCCCAATTCTTAACCTTTTCGTTTAAGGTTTCGATGGAAATGGAATGGTGAAATGCCACTACTTCTGGTTGCTGACTGCGCATTAAAATGTAGTTGTCATCTTCCCAAAGTCCATCTTCAGAAAGTCGGTAATATTCCATCACCAAGCTGGATTCGTCTTTGAATAGTTCCAGAATTTCTTCCTTTTTCCATACATAAAAGGCACCTTCAACGCCTTCGCTATCGGCATCTAAGGCAGCGTAATAAAGATGAAAATCCGACTTCATTTCGCGTTCCATAAAGGTGATGCTTTGGTGGATAACCTTTTCAAAATGAGCTTCTTTATAGTGAGCAAAAGCCTGAGCATAGAGCCCAATAAGCTGGGCATTATCGTAAAGCATTTTTTCAAAATGGGGAACTTTCCATTGGATATCGGTGCTATAGCGGGCAAATCCACCTCCAATTTGGTCGTAAATGCCGCCTTCTGACATACGCTGCAAACTGAGTTTTACAAAGTCCAAACTTTCCAAATCTTGCTGCACTACGCCGTATTGGAGTAAAAAATTGAGGTTGACTGGCAATGGAAATTTGGGTGCTCGATTGGATCCGCCGTGGGTTTTATCCCAATAATTTTTCCATTGATAAACACTGTCATTCAGGTCTTTAATTTGAAATGGATTTTGTGCTAAATCCATACTTATTTCATTTTGTTGTCGAATACCCTCCGAAATTCGTTCTGCATATTCCAAAATTTTTGGATATTGACTTCGGTACATGCTGCCAATTTGTTCTAACACTTGCATCCACTTAATTTTAGGGAAATAGGTTCCAGCAAAAAAAGGACGACCATCGGGCAAGGCCCAACAATTGAGCGGCCAACCACCTTGTCCTGTAATAAGTTGCACCGCACTCATATACAAAGCATCCACTTCAGGATGTTCCTCGCGATCTACCTTAATGCAAACAAAATTTTCGTTCATGAGTTTTGCTACATTCACATTTTCAAAGCTTTCAGCCTCCATCACATGGCACCAATGGCAGCTGCTGTACCCAATGCTAATGAGCAGCGGGCGATTGGTTTTTTGAGATAGTGACAATGCTTCTTCGCCCCAGGGCATCCAATTTACCGGATTGTGGGCGTGTTGCAGCAGATAAGGGCTATTTTCGTGAATGAGTGCGTTGGTAAAAGAGGGTTGATTCATAAGTCAAAATTTCTAAGCCACAAAAGTAAGGTACTCCTTCGGCTGAATCGCAAATCTTGATACTTATTACATCTTGAGCTACGGTAGCTCTACTTTATGGAATGGGTAAAGCGTATTCGATCTCTAAAGTCGTGGATCACCTCAGTAAATTGAAACCAAGGCTGAAGCATTTCTTGCATGGCTGGGCTTTGATTTTCATTGATTTCAAACCATAAATGACCTCCTTCGGTTAGACTTGCATTTGCTCGTTGAGCAATTTTTCGGTAGAAAAGTAAGGGATCGTTTTCAGGTACAAAAAGAGCGGCATGTGGTTCGTAATCGAGCACATTGGCTTGCATAAGTGGTTTTTCAGAAGGTAAAACGTAAGGTGGATTGCTTACGATGAGATCAAATTTTTCGGGTAAATCTTCTGTCGAATTGGAGTCTAAAATGTCTAAAATCAGAAAGTTAACTTTCAATTGAAGCGCATCCGCATTTTTTTGAGCCAATTCTATGGCGCTTGATGAAAAATCTACTGCCCAAACTTCTGATTCTGGAAATTTTGATTTTAGAGCCAGAGCGATGCATCCGCTGCCTGTGCCGATATCCAAGATACGTTGGGGGTGATGATTAGCAAATTGATGAATTATTTTGGAAACCAATTCCTCGGTTTCAGGTCTGGGAATGAGGGCATTTTCATTAATATGGAGCTCAAGATCTAAAAAAGAGGTGACCCCTAAAATATATTGTATGGGTTTGTTGGACATTAAATCTTTTACCGCAAAGTGAATGAGTAGGAGTTGTGATTCGCTAATGCGTTTTTCGAAGTTATGGACCAATTGGTGCGGCGGGATTTGAAGAAAATGATGGAAAAATTGTTTTAAAATTCCAGTGCTTTCTTGAGAACTCCATTTTACACTCAATTGAGCCAAATAATGTGCGTACACATCTGTGATTTTATTGCTGCTAACTTTCATTGATTCAAATTTTTAAGTAATGTTTTATCTAAAATGAATTTTATGATAGTCGGCGTATTTAAAGTTCTGATCTTGCTTGAGTTTTAGGATGTAATTGCTAAATAAAATGAAAATTTGTAGTTTTTGAGTCATTAAGAAATTGCGAGCAGCTTCACGCTGCTCCACTGCATCCACAAGTAAAGAAAGGAATGTAAACTTGTGAACTTTAAGCCATTGGATGGCATCAGGATCGTCGTCGATGGCATTGCAAAAAGCAGCATAATGATTGTATCCATTGGCCATCAACCAGTTGAAAGCCTCTTTGTCCGCCATTAAAGCCCCTAGCAATGCGGCCAATTCAGGATATCCATTGTGCAACAACCAAAGGTGAAACTTAGAATTTCCTTTCAGCACTTCTATCATCGCCAGAAGGATTTTGGAGTCGTAATCGTATAGTTCTTTAGGTCGATTCAAGGTGCTTCAGTTAAAGTTAAGGGGCAAAATTATGAATTATCTTGGGTTTTATGGCACTGAAATTTACGAATGAAGAAAAAGGAGCTCAGCATCAGCACTGCAATTAAAACGAAAATTGGAGTGAACCCCGTGGTTTGAATAAATGCCCCCACCATGATGGGAAAGAGCGCAGGAATTAGATTTCCAACTCCCGATAAACCTGCATAAAGCGTGCGGTTGTGATTGCCGGAAATTTCGATGAGCAGGCCATCCATACTCACTTTATAAGTTGAAACAAACAAGCCACTTATGAAGAACAACGCTGTAAAATACCATTCTTTTTCAGGAATTATAAGCGCTAAAATGGGTAAGCTTGCGCCCAAAATGGCATCGATGGTTAAGACTTTTTGGTACTTAAACCTATTTTTAATCGTGAATAAAATGAGGCTTCCAAACAACATACCGAGGGTTCGAGAAACTACAAAAGTACTAAGGGCTAGTACACTGAGACCGGTGGTTTGTTTTACCAAAAGGATAACAAATGGCATCAAACTTAATCCAATACCAAGGAGGTTTAATACAATTAAATAGAGCTTAAGGTTTTGATTTTTACGTAGTTCCTTAGGGAGTTGTTTAAGATAATCTAATGGATTTAGCTTTACAACAGCACTTGCCACTCTTTCGCGAAGCATATAAAAACCGCCACTGGCCATTGAAAGAAGTATAGCTGCAAAAGCAAAAAGCAAGAAATAATTGTTGGGATAAGTGCTTTGGTTTAAAATATAGCCGGCGGCCAGGGACGAGATAAATAAACCTATGGAATTCATGGATTGTTTTAAGCTGAAGAAGCGCTTGCGCTCAGAAGGGAGAATGCTTTTTCCAAGTAAATCGATATAGGAAACATTGGAAAAAGAACCGCTAAAAGCAAAAAGGGAAATAAAGATAAACAGAAAAAGCATGATGATTCCTTTATCGTCGATAAAACCTTGATATTTAAATAATAAAGCAATAAAAATTAGACTTACAATTCGAAGGTTGATGCCCAGAATTATCAGTTTTTTCTTAAAAGGAACATGAGCCACCATCATGCTGAAAACCAATTGCATTAAACTCGAAGCCCCCACCATGATGGCGGTTAAGAGTCCCAATTGCCATGCGTTAGCTCCTAAATTTAGCATCATGGCAGGAATGATGGTATCCACATCCATAAAATTGCTTGCCAAGGCAAGAAAACTCGAATGCCATAGAAAAGATTGAAAGTTTTTCTTTGAATAATGTGCTTCCATGTTGGTCGCTGAACTCATAAGTTTTGAAATATTGCGCAAAAGTAGAAAGATATTGCGAAGTATTTTTACCTATTTAGGAATAGTTTTTCAGCGTTCTTTAAGTTAAGCAACAAGAAATATGTTATTAAATAATTGTTTTATAATTAGATACACATAAAGTAAAAAATAATTTGCTATCATTTGGTTGAAAAGAAAATGTGATTATCTTTGCAGTCTTGTTTCAAACAAGCGTTGATTCCGTAGCTCAGCTGGTAGAGCATTACACTTTTAATGTAGTGGCCCTGGGTTCGAATCCCAGCGGGATCACAAAGAATGAAAAACCCACCTCGATTGAGGTGGGTTTTTTGTTTTATAAAATCCCCAAAAGCTTGCTTTTGAAGGGATTTTATAAAACA
>DZDC01000145.1 GCA_022736595.1 Draconibacterium orientale
AATGTTTTTGTAGGTCAGCAGCAAATGAAATATGAAATAGCCATGAATATTAAATCACTTATTGGAATAGTATCTTTTTTCATGGCGTATTCCATCTGACCTTAATGTAAATAAATGAATAATACAGATGAAATTAATAACCTAATAACTAATAATTTATGATTCGAAACACCGCATTTTTAGCATTGCTAATTTCAGTGCCAATGGCTTTAAGTTTACCTCATATAACTTCTAAAGAAGAGGTAAAAACTGAACAGAATGTTCAAACCGCTGAAAGCGCAGCCATAGTTTTTACCGAGGCCAATTTTCAATCTACCATAAGCAAAGGAGTCACCGTAGTTGATTTTTGGGCTACTTGGTGCGGTCCATGTTTGAAACAGGGGCCCATTATCGAAGAACTTGCCGTAGAATACAAAGGCACTGTTAAGATTGGGAAAGTGGATGTGGATAAAAATCGTCCCATAGCTTCCAAATATTACATTCAATCGATTCCTACCATTATTATTTTTAAGGATGGTGAAGTGAAGGAACGTTTGGTTGGCTTACGTACCAAGACCGAATTGACCGATTTAATTAACCGATATAGTAAAGCTAAGTAATGTTGAGTCATCCTTTTTTTACCAAGAAATACCTCAAACTTTTCACTTTGTTTTCAATTTTAGGAATGGTAGTAGGTGCCGCTGGAGGTTACCTCTATTATTTGAAAGTTGGCTGTAGCAGTGGAAGTTGTGGTATTACTTCTAACCCATACATGAGTACATTATGGGGTGCTGCCCTTGGCTATTTATTATTCGATATGTTTAGTGGAAAGCCAAAAGTAAAAGAACCTGACACTTCTAAAAACTCTTAAGATAACAAAAAAGGTGATTCGCAAGAATCACCTTTTTTGTTATTGGGTTTACAATAAATTACATCGAGCTACTGTCCACCATATTCATTTGAGCATATTCACCGCTGTCAAGTTTTGCTTTGACAGCTTTAAATGCTTCTATGGTAATATTGACATCTTCAATTGTATGAGCTGCAGTAGGAATGAGGCGTAATAAAATTACTCCTTTAGGAACTACTGGATATACAACTACAGAACAGAAAATATCGTGTTTTTCACGCAAGTCGAAAATGAGGTTAGTTGCTTCTGGTAAACCGCCTTCAAGGTAAACAGGTGTAACGGGAGAATTGGTATTTCCAATATTGAAACCGTTTTCAGTTAATCCTGTTTGAAGCGCATTGGTAACATCCCAAAGTTGCTTACGAAGTTCTGGGTGTTGACGAAGTAATTCTAGTCGTTTCAATGCACCTTTAACCATAGGCATGGGGAGTGATTTGGCGAAGATTTGTGAACGCATGTTGTACATCAAGAAGTTGATAATCTTTTCATCACCAGCCACAAAACCTCCAATGCCTGCCATAGATTTTGCAAAAGTTCCAAAATATAAATCGATTTTATCTTGTACACCAAAATGTTCACCTACGCCTGCACCAGTTGACCCCATAGTTCCAAAACCATGAGCATCATCTACTAAAAGACGGAATTCGTATTTTTTCTTTAGAGCAACTATTTCGTCTAATTTACCCAAGTCACCAGCCATTCCAAAAACACCTTCAGTAATTACTAAGATACCTCCACCTGTTTCTTCAGCTACCTTATGAGCATGAGCCAATTGTTTATCGAGCTTTTCCATATCGTTGTGAGGGAATACAAATCGCTTTCCAATGTGCAAACGCATTCCATCCAAAATACATGCATGGGCTTCGCTATCATAAACGATTACATCCTTACGATCAACCATACTATCAATGATTGAGACCATACCTTGATAGCCATAATTAACTAGATAAGCAGCTTCTTTACCAACAAATTCTGCCAATTGGTTTTCTAATTCTTCATGGAATTTGCTTTGACCACTCATCATTCGAGCTCCCATAGGATAAGCCATTCCAAACTCTGCTGCTGCGTCTGCATCTGCTTTACGCACTTCAGGGTGATTGGCTAAACCAATGTAGTTGTTTAAACTCCAAACTAACTTTTGCTTTCCTCTAAAATTCATTCTAGCTCCAATTTCTCCCTCTAGTTTTGGGAATGCAAAATATCCATGAGCTTCTTTTTGGTATTTTCCAATACTGCCTGGACGTTCTAATACTCTTTTAAATATATCCACGGTTATGTTTTTTAGGTTTTATAATAATCGTAATTATCGTTTATTGAAGTGCAAAAGTAGCAATTATTCTATTTGTTATCATCCAATTATGAATAGTTGCGAACACCAAATATTGAACTACCTACTCTAATAAGTGTGCTTCCTTCTTGAATTGCAATCTGATAATCGCCTGACATTCCCATACTTAGTTCTCTAAAGAAAATATCACCTAAGAAAAAGTCGTATTGAATGTTTTGAAAAATAGTGCGTAAATATTGAAATTCTTGACGAATAATTGAGGTGTCAAAGGTATTACTTGCCATTCCCATAACTCCAGTGATTTTAATGTTTTTCATTTGCTTAAACTCATCCGACCTGAGAAGAGCATAAGCCTCTTCAACACTTAGCCCAAACTTTGTTTCTTCGCTTGCAATATGAAATTGGAGTAAACAGCTAATAATACGGTCGTTTTTCAGGGCTTGCTTATTGATTTCTTCAAGAAGGTTTAAACCATCCACGGAGTGAATGAGTTTAACGAATGGGGCAATGTATTTTACCTTATTGGATTGCAAATGACCAATAAAATGCCAATGAATATTTTTTGGAAGGGCTTCGTATTTGTCTCTCATTTCCAATGCTTTGTTTTCACCAAAAATAAGTTGTCCTGCTGCCATGGCTTCTTCAATCATGGTCATAGGCTGGGTTTTACTAACGGCCACAAGCCTGACTTGCTCAGGTATTTGACCTTTAATACTTATAATTTTTTCTGCAATGCTTGCCATATCGGTTCAATTCAAAATTCAAGGGTGCAAATGTAGCGAACAAAAACTATCTTTGCACTTGCAAAAGAGAGGATCATTAAGATTGATCATACAAACAAATCATCTTTTGATTTTTTAAATTTTAATATTCAGAATGCTGGATTTCTCATCATCTTTTCATTGGCTTTGGTTCTTACTGGCCATAAGTATTTCGGCAGTAATCTCTTATAGCTTTTATTTCTATAAGGCAAAAGACGATTTTAGTCAAAGGCAGCGCCTATTGTTGGCCTCATTACGATTTCTCGCATTAAGTATTATTTGGCTTTTACTTTTTTCTCCAGCTTTGCGACAATGGAAAAGCTCCATCGAGAAGCCAATTATTTTATTTGCTGTTGACAATTCAAAATCAATGATCTTGGGGAAAGAGCCCGAAAAGAAAAGTGCTGAATTGGAAGCAATTTTTGAAAATACTGTCAAAAAACTTCAAGAAAAATATGAAGTAAGATTGTTTGAAATTGGCTCAACTCTTCAAAAATTTCAACAACTAAATTTTAATCAATCTTCTACCAACTTGCAGTTGGCAATGGAGCAAATGATTCAACAAAATGAAAATAGGAATGTGGGAGCGATTTTGTTGATGTCTGATGGTATTTATAATGAGGGTAAAAATCCCATTTTCACTGCTGATGCGAGTCCTTATCCCATTTATGTCCTTAAAAATGGCGATACCAATAGCTATAAAGACCTACGAATAAAGGAATTGAATTTTAATCGTAATGTTTTCTTAAACAATAGTTTCCCTTTAGATATTTTGATTGAATCAGAAGGCGTTAAGGGTGCAAAAGCATGGATTAAAATTATTAATCAAGGTAAAATTATCGGATCACAGCAAGTTGTGTTTGAGCCTTTTAAAAAGGTGCAAAAAGTAAATTTTGTGCTTGAAGCAAAAACTGAGGGAACCTTGGTTTTAGACGTAATTCTTGATAAGTTGGATGGTGAAGTCAATACGGCCAATAATCGCCGCAAGATTTTGGTGGATGTGGTAGGTCAAAAAAGTAAAATTTTAATTGCATATCAAAGCCCACATCCCGATGTGGCTGCATTACAAAATGCGTTAAGCAAAATGGACGAGTACGAAGTGGACGTTGCTCAGTTTAATTTGGCCTCAAATCTTGATTTTCTTCCTTACCAGCTTATAATCTTGCACCAACTCCCCGAAGGCAATTCACGTTCGATTCACTGGGTAAGAAAAGCCATTGAAGCTCAAAAACCAATTTTGTTTATTCTGGGCAGTCAAAGCAATGTTCAAAGTTTAAATTCGCTTAATATTGGAATTCAAATTTCTGCAAAACAGCAAGGCCAGATGATTGAAAGCACGGCTTTAATCCATCCCGATTTTAATCTGTTTTCTCTGCCCGCTGCGTTAAACCAAAGTATTTCAGAATTACCTCCATTGAGTTGTGTTTACGGAGATTTCCAACTTTCTAATTCGGCACAAAAGGTACTTAATCAGCAGATTGGAAGTGTAAAAACCCAAAATCCTATGCTTTGCATTATGGATCAAAGCGGGTATCGCTCGGCATTGCTAGCGGGAGAAGGTCTTTGGAAGTGGCGCATGTATTTTTATCTTCAAAACCAAAGTCATGAGGCATTTGATTCCTTCTGGTTAAAAATGCTTCGATATATTTCGAGCAGTAAAAAATACCAACGTTTCGACTTGCTGTGGGAACCTATTTATGCTGAAAATGATGAAGTTATTTTCAATGCAACGGTATATACTTCCTCTTATGAGGCGAGTGAAGATGCTAAAATTGAATTGACCATCCGTGATGCAGAAGGAAAATCTTTTCCGTTTACTTTTAGTAATTCAAAGGGGAGATATACCTTAAATGCGGGCAGTTTTGCAGCAGGAAATTATAGTTTTGAAGCCAAAGCTACATTGGGAAAAGAAGTATTCGTAAAAAAAGGCAGTTTTAATATCGAAGATTTTGATTTAGAGGAAATTAATACCAAAGCCAATTACCAATTACTCGATCAAATGGCCGCTTCAAAAAATGGAGTAAGCTTACCTTCAAGCCAATGGCAATCCCTTGCCGATAGCTTGATTGAACGTAAAGATATTGTAGATAAAATTCATCAGCATCAACAATTTACTGAACTAATTAATTTGCCTTGGTTTCTGCTTATTTTGGTAGTTTTGTTATCAGCAGAGTGGTTTTTAAGAAAATATTTTGGAAGTTACTAAAACTCATTTTCTGCAAATTACTTTCTAAATAATTACAAGCAAGGTTATTTAATTTTTGAAAAATTATATCAAAAAATGCATTAAACATCGTAACCCTTTCTGGTTAGATTCGTA
>DZDC01000284.1 GCA_022736595.1 Draconibacterium orientale
AAATTTTCCTGCCGCCTAAAATCTTTTCGCCAAAAAAGTTTTGCAACGGTCTCACATTGTAAATTATTAAAATCATGCCTGTTTTCGCCCCCTTTCGTTTCTTCCTTTTCAGCTTTTTGTGGCTATCTCCCGCTCTTTTGTGGGGGCAAAACTTCCAGTTCGACGACAGTCAACGTGGATTTGAGGCCATGCGCATTATGTTCTATAATGTCGAAAATCTGTTTGACACCAACAACGACAGCCTCATCAACGACGAAGCTTTTTTGCCCGAGGGCGACAACCATTGGTCGATACATAAATATTACACCAAACAGCAAATGCTATCAAAATGCATCAGCGCAGTGGGTGGCTGGGAAAACCCCGAAATCATCGGCTTGTGCGAAATAGAAAATAAAAAAGTACTGGTTGAACTCGTGAATCAAAACAGTTTGAAATCGGCAAAATATGGCATTGTTCACCACAACTCCCCCGATGGCCGTGGCATTGACGTGGCATTGTTGTACCGAAGAGAGAAGTTTAAAGTCATCAGCGATACCGCTATTAAAGTGGTCTTCCCCAACGATTCCAAAAGCCGTACCCGCGACATCCTCTATGTGAAAGGACTGGCATTGGAAACCGATACTTTGCATCTTTTCGTAACCCATTGGCCATCAAAATATGGTGGCGCATTTGTAACGGTTCCAAAGCGTGCACATGTTGCAACCATACTCAAACACCTTTCAGATAGCATTCGGCTTGCCAATCCCAAAGCCAACATCATCATCATGGGCGACTTCAATGATAAGCCCGAGGACGAAAGCGTTTCAAATTTCTTGCAAGCCAAATCCCCAGAGAACTATACCTCCAACGACTTGGTGAACCTCATGTTTCCAATGAGCAAAAAAGGTTTAGGAAGTCATTTTTACGATGGCTCAGGCTTCAACGAATGGTCCACCATCGACCAGTTGGTGGTGAGTGCCAACCTACTTTCGCCCGAAAACCGACTTATGGTAAAAAATAATCAAGCTTATATTTTTAAAGCTCCCTTCCTTCTTAAAACCAACAAAAATGGACTTGAAGTGCCTTTCAGAACCTTTATTGGCCAACGCTACTCAGGGGGTTTCAGCGATCACCTTCCTGTTTACCTTGATTTACAGGTGAAGTAAAAGCTCCGATATTTATTCAACCAGCAATTTCAGCCTAAAGC
>DZDC01000285.1 GCA_022736595.1 Draconibacterium orientale
GTTCGGGGATGTACAGGGAAAATCAAAGGTAAATTATGTGAGTGGGCAATAATTTTGTCAATCAGTTCCTTAAGTTTTGCTTTTTCATCCACATTGGCAGGCCGGTGCAGGGTTAATACAATATATTCTTTTTCTTGCAGGTTTAATTCATTCCAGATTTCCGGTTTTTTAAAGCGTGGCCTGTTTTTGAGTAAAGTATCAATCATTGTATTGCCTACGAAGAAAATTCTTTCCTCTTTTACACCGCTTCTTCTTAGATTTTCGTTTGCTACTTCAGAAGTAGTAAAGAAATAGTTTGTAATGCTATCGGTAACCATTCGGTTAATTTCTTCTGGCATAGTTTCATCCCCAGATCTAATACCACCTTCAACATGCGCAACAGGAACAAGTAATTTACGGGCTGCAATGGCACAGGCCATGGTAGAGGTTACATCGCCAACCACCAGGCAAAGATCAGATTTATCTTCAAGGAGCAATTTCTCATAACCAACCATAATGCCGGCAGTTTGTTCGGCCTGTGTGCCGCTGCCCACATTAAGATTAAAAACAGGTTTTGGTATTTCAAGTTGCTGAAAAAAAGTTTCGCTCATATTGGCATCATAATGCTGCCCGGTATGGATTAAACGGTATTGTATAAGCTGCTTTGGTTTATTTGCTTTTTCAATGGCATGGATAATGGGCGCAATCTTCATAAAGTTTGGGCGGGCGCCGACGATAAGGTCAATTTTGAGCATGGGGTGGGGTTGGGGTTTTTGAAGGGGAGAGTGGGTGAGGGGGAGAGAGGGTGAGTGGGAGAGTGGGAGAGTGGGAGAGTGGGTGATTGTTTAATTTTATCTGTGAAATCTTTTTTTTTAGTCAGTGTGTTCAGTGGATTATAAAAAGTGAAGAGTGAAGAGTGAAGAGTAGGGAGTAGGGAGTGTGGAGTGTGAAGGGTAAAGAATGGCTGTCAGGTATACAGAAAGTTTAGTGCTGAGTTATCGGGAGGCAGATGTACTTTTCTTTAGGTCACTTTAGACATCCCAAGAATCTCTTCTTAAGCCTTTAGAACTTCTACTTATGCCTTTAGCATGTCAACTTAAGCCTTTAGAATATCCACTTATGCCTTTAGACGAGCTACTTAAGCCTTTAGAAGAGCTACTTAAGCCTTTAGAAGAGCTACTTATGCCTTTAGAAGAGCTACTTA
>DZDC01000146.1:0-1700 GCA_022736595.1 Draconibacterium orientale
TAATGTGGAAATTAGAAATTACGGGAATTCTTAAATTTTAATTTAAAAAGCTAAATACTAAATCTCGAAGTTCAATTATTGGTTAATTCTTTTTGAATAAAATAAATGACGTTGCATAAAAAAGTCGGACTTTCTTCCGACTTTTAAATACTTAATTAAAGGTGTATGATAGGGCTGTGGTTAGCTGTGCCCTTTTACCACCATCATCATAATTTTGAGATTGAGTTTCATAAACATATAGAGTTGTTTAATCAAGCACCTGCGCCAAAATAAGGTCATGGGTAATGGGCGGGTTGCATAAGAATATTCGGAATACGCTTTATTCTGAAGACGGTCTTGAATACTTGCCATGGTTATTGATTTTTAAATGGATTTTACAATTGAAAAAATTACTCTGGAATCACTGACCAACCAAATTTTGCCTTAGCCTTATACAGGAACATATAGTGCATAAAGAGCTTCATCCAGTGGCCAGCCAATCCGATGACACCTACGGTAGCATTGATATCGCGACCGTATTCGGGGTATCTTTCCCAATCTGGAACAATGGGCGAAACGGTCATGGTGGCGGCTTGACCTTTAGTAAATCCGTAACCTGCGCTTACAATACATGCGGCTGCTTGGCGCGCCAAGGAAGCACTGTGGGGATGATCCTTTTTGCCGGTTAAGATGCGGTAAGCAATGTTTTGTGCCACCACTTTTCCAATAACACCTGATGGCATTCCTGTACGTGGAGCAGTAGGGAAAATCTTGGTGCCATTAGGACTTTCCATGGGTTTGCTCATGGTATGAGGTGGTGCAAAGGCTATCCCAGAGGCATACATATTGTGGTAGGCAGGGCTTTGGTAAATGTTTGGCCAATCGCTGGCTTTCCACTGCTCATAAGGTTTGGGAGTATAGTCTGCGTCCACTTTCATCATGCCGTTGGGTGCAAATACCACCGAGCTGATGTCTTCTCCAGTTTTATTGAAAGCTTTCAAACCAGCACCTGCAAATCCAGGTATCAACATTGAAAAATCAAATTCTATTTCGTGCATGGTTCCATCTAAAGTTTCAAAAAAGGCTTTTCCAGGTTCTACTTTGTAAACCCCTGCGCGTTTGATCCAACGAATACCGTATTCAGCCAATACGGATTCGGTAAACACCTTAGTAGGAGTAACATATCCTCCACGATTGACATAGGCTCCGCCCATACCAAAATCACCCAATTCGTATTCGTTGGTAATCCAAATAATATCTGCCAAGTGCGAAAGTCCACGCTTATCCACTTCAAAAGCAATGTTTAATGCATACTCAAAGGCTGCACCTTGGCAAGTAGCCATGGCATGTCCGGTGCCAATAAGGAAAGTCTGATGCTCTCCTTTTTCCATTTTCTCTAAAGATTCCTTCAAATTATGCCAGCTATGATAGGCATGGTCGTAGGTACAAACAGAGTTGGAATAAAGATTAGGGCCTAAACCTGGAGTAGCTTCAAAGTTGAGCTTTGGACCTGTGGCATTTACCAAAAAATCATACTCTACTTTTTCCTTCTGCCCTTGTCGTCCTTCTTCCACATATTCCACTTCCACATAACCCCTTTGAATTTGCGCATCGCCTTCTGGGTGGATTGAAAGTCCTTTGGCTTGCTTGTAAATAATACCCTTGCGTGCATATACAGGAGCCAGCTTAAATTTAACTTCGTTGGGCTCCATCAAGCCTAC
>DZDC01000146.1:1800-5213 GCA_022736595.1 Draconibacterium orientale
CTATTTTTGAAATTTATCCTTTACCAAATCTGTAATTGCCAAGCACAAATATATATATTTAAGTAAATAAATACTTAATAGATATATAATAATGATAATTATTAGTTTCTATACGGGAAATTTGAGGTGTTCAGCGCGCGAAAACATAGAAGGAGACGAATTTTTAATTGACCAAAATTAGGTCAACATCGAAGATTAAAACTGAATTTTTTGGGATATCTCCCACTTCTTTTGCACCATATCCCAAGGTAGAAGGGATTAATAATTTGATGCGACCCCCTTCGCCAATAAGAGGGATTCCGTATTGCCAACCTAGAATGGTATAGGCCAAATTGAGACCTAAGGTATCGCCACTATCGAAAACGGTGCCATCGGTAAGGTAACCATCGTAGTTGACCTCAATATTGCTGCCGTAAGAGGGCTTAATGGAACCTCCTGGACGTTCGATCACGTAAAACAATCCGGTGCTACCATATTCTACTGCCCCTAAACTATGAGAAGCAATGTAATCTTGAATGATTTCTCGGTCCTTATCAGCTTGGGATTTGGTGCAAGAAAAGGCGAATAACACCATCAAAGTCATGAGGCTAAGTACAACGCGTTTTTGGAAGTTCATATAAAAAGATTTTTATCAAGTAAAGCTTGGAATATCCTGATTTTAAAATTCAAAAATATAAAAAAAGGGAAACCGACACCTAAAAGTATCGGTTTCCCTAATAAAAAATCTTGGGTACTTGACCTATTTAAGGTAACCCTTATCGAAAGCATCGTTTAAGCAAGCCATGATACCGATTTTATCAATCTTTCGGATACCTGCTGCTGAAACTTTGAGGGTAATGTACATATCTTCTTCTGGAACGTAGAACTTCTTGGTTTGCAAGTTGGGGTAAAAACGTCTACGTGTATGAGCATTTGAGTGAGAAACATTGTTTCCACTGATTACTTTCTTTCCGGTGATTTCACAAATCTTTGACATCGCTTAAAATCTTTAATGGTTTTCTTAAAAAACGGAGTGCAAAATAAAGCATTTTATTCCTAATCACCAAGCTAAATACAAAAAATATTTTTTACTTGATAGATTTTACTATTTAACTATAAATCATATAAATACATAATTACAAGGAAATAATAATACGATTTTATTGGGCAAAAAATCATATTTTGAGTTCCAATATTAACCATTAATTGTCAATAATTGCTTGCGCAACATACTTAAAGCCGATTGCACTGTCCATTCGATATTGCGTAAACGTTCGTTACCAAATTGAAATTGTTGAGCAAAGCACTGTTGTTGATCAGCAAAAGCGATAAATACAGTTCCAACGGGTTTTTGGTCGGTGCCACCCTCTGGTCCAGCGATGCCTGTAACTGCCACAGCCACATCGGCTTGCATCAGTTTTAAAGCACCTTGTGCCATAGCTTTTGCCACTTCTTCAGATACTGCCCCGTAGGTTTGAATCAATTTGGGATCAACTCCTAAAACCTGCTCTTTAATGGAATTGCTATAGGCCACCACTCCACCCCGAAAAAAGGCCGAACTTCCGGGTACTGAGGTAATGCGTTGGGCAATTGCGCCGCCAGTGCAACTCTCGGCCAAGGCCAATATTTTATGCTGATTGCGGAGCGCCACAGCCACCATTTGCTCCAAGGCATCGTCTTCAAAACCGTAAATCAAATCGCCAATGATCTGTTGCAATATTGAAAGCCATTCCTCCAGTTGTCGGTCTGCCATCTCTTGTTGTGGATGTTCAAAGGTTAATCTCAGTCGTACTTTTCCGGGAGAAGGTAGATATGCTAATGAGGCATTTTGAGGTAAAGACTCTTCCCAAGAGCTGATTTTATCCGCTAAAAACGACTCGCCTAAACCGCTGGTTAAGACAGTGCGCTGGGCTTTGGGCGTGGTTTTAATATTTTGTTGAAGAAAAGGAATCACTTGAAGTTTCATGATTTCTTTCATTTCAAAGGGCACACCAGGCATGAAAATAAAGTGCGTTTGGTTTTTTATTAAATGCAAGGAGGGCGCAGTACCTAAATGATTGGGAAGGACAATGGCAGCCTCAGGCACCATAGCTTGCAGTCGATTGAGCTCAGTTAAAGGTTTCCCTCTTTGAGCAAAAAACTGCGTCACATGTTCCAAAACTTGGGAATCTAATACCAAATGAGTATTAAAAAAATCGCAAATAACCTTTTTGGTACGGTCGTCTTTGGTGGGTCCCAAACCCCCGGTAACCAAAACCACGGCCACCTTTTCAATACTTTCGGCAAAGGCCGAGGCTATTTCAGCCTCTGTATCACCAACTGAAATGATGCGTCGAACTTTAAAATTATATCGGTTGAGCAATTCGCCCATCCAGGACGCATTGGTATTCACAATTTGACCGATCAAAATTTCGTCACCAATACTCAGAATATCCACTCCACGATCCTTCATCTTTTAATATCCTATTACAATATTATCAATCTGGCGAGGGATGATGCTTAACACTGGAATCTGTACCTCTCGTATAAAAGAAGTGGCTGCCGAACCCACGAAAAACTCAGTAAAATTATTTTCTTGCTGGGTCATTATTATTGCCAAATCGATATCGGCATGGTCAGCAATAAAGCTCCTAACAATAGGAATCAATCCTTTGCTGCCATCTTTAGGGGTTAATATTTGACTTTCAACCGTAATGTTATGCTGCTGAATAAACTTCACCACTTGATTCATTTGCAAATTGAGCTGCGATACCACATATTTATCATCTTGATCCCAAAGGCCACTAATCACATAAATAGAGGAATTGAAGAGTTTTGCAAATTTGATGGCCCAACTTACTTTTTGGCGGGTTTCTTTGGTAAGATCTAAAGGCAAAATAATACTTCTAACCCCTTGGCTCATATTACCATTGCTAATGGTGATAAGAGGAATGGTGGTATTGCGCAAAACGCGGCTGGTATTGGAGCCAATGCCATCCACAGATTTGCCATCTAGGGTTAAGGATCCCTTTCCCATCACAATGAGGGATGCATTGATTTGCTGCGCATATTCCACGATTTGGGTATGTACACTGGTATGATGTTTCAGAACGGTGGTGAGCACAATATTGGATGTGCTTCGATATTTTTGAGCCATTTCTTCGAGTTTGGTTTCCACCATTTGATCGAATACTTTGCTTTGTTCATTATTAAAAAGTGAGCCCAAAATTCCTTTTTTCTCGTGCAAAACAAACAATAATTCAATCTTTCCATTCACCAGCTCAGCCAGTTGGATGGCTTTTTGCAATGCGCATTCGCTTTGTTCGCTAAAGTCGGTGGGGACTAAAATTAAAAATTCAGATTTTTCCATAAATACAATTTTAAAAAAGCAAAAATAGCCAAATGAAGCCACCAATTATTTTGAAATGCTAATTATTCCATTTTTGGGTAAAAGG
>DZDC01000286.1 GCA_022736595.1 Draconibacterium orientale
TGTATCATTGCAATAAAATGGGCAAATGGTACACTACACAATTAAACTAAATCAATCTGAGGTTGAAGAGTTAACCAAAGTAATCAACAAAGGTAGCCACACCTCACAGGCCTTTCGTGCAGCGTATATACTATTAAATTGCGATAAAGGCGAATTTTCAGAGAATGCAGAGATAAAGAATTCGGAAATCTGCAAAATTTTAAAAGTAGGAGAAAGAACGATAGATCGGGTAAAAAAGAAGTTCATTGAAGAAGGATTTGAGAGTGTTTTGGAGAGGCGGCCTTCAGTACAGAATTACACAAAAAAAGTAGATGGGGATATTGAAGCCAAATTAGTGACACTTTGCTGTAGTGAGCCTCCAGAAGGGTTTGCAAAATGGTCTTTAAGACTATTGGCCGACAAAATGGTAGAATTGAACTATATTGAATACATCTCTCACGTTTCGGTTAGGGGAGTTTTAAAAAAAACGAACTTAAGCCTTGGAAAGTAAAAGGTTGGGTAATTCCGCCAGAACAAAGCAGTGAATTTGTAGCCAACATGGAACATGTCTTGGATATATACAAGATGCCATATGATGAGGATTATCCTCTTGTTTGCATGGATGAATCTCCCAAACAGATGATAGAAGAGGTTGCATCGACACCGATGAAGCAAGGACAAGAAGCCAGATTGGATTATGAATATATCAGACACGGGATGGTAAATATATTTATGGCGAATGAACCTTTAAAGGGGAAGAGGCTTGTTGAAATCACTGAATATAAAACAAAGAAAGACTGGGCCAAATTTGTTAAACGAATAGCAGACGAAATGTACCCAAAGGCAAAAAAAATAAGGCTGGTTATGGACAATTTCAAAACACACGACGCATCAGCTTTCTATGAAACATTTGTGCCAGAAGAAGCAAAACGCTTGAGGGATAGATTTGAGCTTATATATACTCCTAAACATGGAAGTTGGTTAAACATGGCAGAGATCGAACTGCATGTACTCAATGGACAATGTTTGAACCGCCATATTTCCACCTTAGGAGAAATAACAAAAGAGGTGGAAGCTTGGCAAATCCAAAGGAATAATAAAAATGCCAAAATTAATTGGCAGTTTACAAATGACAAAGCTCGGATAAAACTCAAAAGACTTTATCCGTCAATTTCAAATTAACACAACACTAG
>DZDC01000147.1 GCA_022736595.1 Draconibacterium orientale
CATATATATAACAGGAATGAATTTGAAGATTATTTGCTAAATAATACAAGACTTGAGACGGCAAGTAGCTCCCGTCATGAGTTTGGATTTATATATAAAGAAGAAAATCAATTGTTTTTTAAATTGAATCTTCAGATTCGGTTTTTGAAATAGATGCCGCTCTAGAATCAATATTCAAATTTTTTTCATACTTCCCCCCCTCAAACCCAAAAGCCGCCTTGAACCTCAGTTCAAAGCGGCTTTTTCTAATTTTATAGGGAAGCCTTATTCCTCAAATTTCACCACTAGCTTTTTGCGAATGATTTCATTGAGTTCGCTGATGGACACACGCACCTGCTGCATGCTGTCGCGGTCGCGGAGGGTGACGGTGTTTTCGGTTAAGGTTTCGTGGTCGATGGTAATGCAATAGGGCGTTCCAATGGCATCGTGCCGGCGGTAACGCTTTCCAATGGCATCCTTCTCGTCGTACTGGCAGTTGAAGTCGTACTTGAGTTGGTTCATCACTTCGCGGGCTTTTTCGGCCAATCCATCCTTCTTCATCAAAGGCAAAATGGCAGCTTTCACCGGGGCTAAATTGGCAGGTAAATGCAATACCACCCGCTCGCTTCCGTCTTCCAATTTCTCTTCGTCGTAGGAGTTGGAAAGTACGGCCAAAAACATGCGGTCGAGACCAATGGAGGTTTCTATAACATAAGGAACATAGCTCTCATTAAGCTCAGGATCAAAATATTGGAGCTTCTTGCCCGAATATTCTTGGTGTGCCGAAAGGTCAAAGTCGGTACGACTGTGGATGCCTTCCAATTCTTTAAATCCAATGGGAAAATTGAATTCAATATCGGCAGCGGCATTGGCATAATGCGCCAGTTTCTCATGGTTGTGGAACTTATAATTTTCGCGTCCAATGCCCAAATTCAAATGCCATTGCAGGCGTTTTTGTTTCCAGCTTTCAAACCATTGCAACTCCTCTCCTGGGCGTACAAAAAACTGCATCTCCATTTGTTCAAATTCGCGCATGCGGAAGATAAATTGGCGGGCAACAATCTCGTTGCGGAAGGCTTTTCCAATCTGGGCAATGCCAAATGGAATCTTCATACGACCTGTTTTTTGCACGTTAAGGTAGTTCACAAAAATACCTTGGGCGGTTTCGGGGCGAAGGTAAATATCGTTGCTGTCTTCGCTCACGGAGCCCATCTGGGTTTTAAACATCAGGTTAAACTGGCGCACCTCCGTCCAATTGCGAGAGCCCGAAACGGGGCAGGCAATTTCCAATTCCTCAATCAGGGCTTTGATATCGGCCAAATCGTTCTTTTCTAAGCTTCCATAAAACCTTTTGGTGATGGCGTCAATCTGTTGTTGACGTTCCAAAATGCGGGCATTGGTACTTCTAAATTGGGCTTCATCAAAACTTTCACCAAAACGCTCCCTGGCTTTGTCGATGTCCTTCTGATTCTTCGCTTCAATTTTAGCCATGTGGTCTTCCACCAGTACGTCGGCACGGTAGCGTTTTTTGCTGTCCTTATTGTCGATCAAAGGATCGTTGAAAGCGCCCACATGTCCCGAAGCTTTCCAAATGGTAGGATGCATAAAGATGGCGCTGTCGATGCCCACAATGTTTTCGTGCATTTGCACCATGGCTTTCCACCAATAGTTTTTAATGTTGTTTTTAAGCTCCACGCCGTTTTGAGCGTAGTCGTAAACAGCACTCAGCCCGTCATAAATCTCGCTGGACTGAAAAATGAAACCGTACTCCTTGGAGTGGGCAATAATTTTCTTGAATTTTTCCTCGTTGTTTTGCATTTTGCAAAAATCTTTTATTTGTAAAACTTTTTATTTCAACTATTTGGCTAAATCATGGGTCATTTTATAGATTCGCTCCCAACGGGCTTCATCCATTTTGGCTCCAATCACTTCAATAACGTTTCCAGAAGTAATACTTCCGATGGCCGCACAATGATTGAGGGGTAAACCTTGGGTCAATCCGTACAAAAATCCACTGGCATACAAATCGCCTGCGCCTGTGGTGTCAATGCTTGTAGCCTGAATTACACCTGCGGAATAATTAACTCCGGCATGGCGCACCAAACTGCCTTTTCTACCCACTTTAACGATGGCGTAGTCCACGTTTTTACTGATTTCCATCAAGGCTTCTTCGGGTTCCTTTCCGGTGAAGGCTTTCGCCTCTTCTTCATTGGCAAAAACAATGTCCACGTATTGATCCACCATTTTTTGGATAAAAGGCAAATGGGCTTCCACCACGTTGTAACTGGCTAGGTCAATACTTACCTTGCATCCGGCCTCTTTGGCCAGTTTCATCGCTTTTTCGATAAGCTCGTAGTTTTGAACCAAATATCCTTCGATATGAAAAATGTCGTAACCTTGAAACAGTTGTGATTGCAAGTCATTGGCACTCAGTTCTACAGCAGCGCCAAGGAAAGTGGCAAAGGTGCGTTCAGAATCAGGGCTGATGAGGGCCATGGCCAAACCTGAGGGGCTATCGCTTTCGGCCAATAGGGGAGTAACTCCTGCCGAAATCATATCGTTTTTGAAAAGTCCACCAATTTCGTCGCGACCAATTTTCCCGAGAAAAGCGGTTTCAATACCCAGTTTTGCCAATCCGTGGATGGTGTTGGCGGCAGAACCACCACTGGCATGGGTAGGTTGAAAATGTGCAGTAGCTTGACGCACACGGTGGGAGGTTTCCCAATCCACCAACTGCATACTGCCTTTGGGCAGGTTTTGTTGTTGTAAAAAATGATCGTTATCGATACGTACCAAGGCATCCACCAATGCGTTGCCCATTCCTAAAATCTTTGCCATGTTTTAATGTATTTTGAATTTGTATTCAGCACTGCAAAGAAACGAAAAATTTTGGGAGCCTAAAAGCCTATTTTCGATAGAGTTTATACCAAATAAGAAAGCCACTGATGAGGATAAAAAGGAGGACCAAGGCCGATAAAGGAATTATTAAAACATAAAAATCACCCACCAGCGATTGAAATATTCTTGCCGTATGAATTTCTAAAGCAAAATTCCACAGTGGCATTCTAAAATCATCCTTTTGCACTTGGGTGGGTTCTGGAAAAGACTGATTTCTATTTAACATCAAAGCCCCTTGATTGTAGTCGAACACCACCACCGAAGAACCAAAATCTTGGCTATAACCGCTGATTAAAAATTCTCCAATGGGAGGCCCCATTGTTTTAGGAGCTTGGTAAACTTGTTGCTTTATCACATCCCAAATCATTGCCTTTTGGGGCTGATACAAAAACAATCCTTCAAAACTTCCCACCAAATATGAACCCGTGGATATTGTTTCGAAAACGGTGGCTCCCATTACCGAAATGGGGGGCTGTTGTTCGAAGGTTTTAAGTTCTGTTTTAAAGAAATCGGTGCTGTAAAATACCCCTTCAGAGGTGCTTATCACAAAACGTTTTTGGCCTGCATCGTAGGTAAATCTTCGCAGTTGATCGAACCATGGATTCTCGGTATCCAATTCGGTAAATGGAATTTTGGCCACTTTAATATTGCCAATGGCAGCAAGCAGGGGAGGACGTAGAAACATCCCTGTGGCGGTGGTTACAATTAATAGTACCACCGTAGTCCAACCCAGACGGTTGTGCCATTTTAAATTCCATCGAATGTGCCCTTTTTGACGACTTCTTTGATGGTCTTGGAGCTTTGGATTTCTAAATTTACGTTTTTTAAAGAATAATATATAGCCTGTAATGGTTAGAAAAATAAGGATAAGTCCAGCAAAATCCACCAGCAAGCGACCTATATTTCCATAGATTTCGCCTGAATGAATCACCCAAAGGGTTTTAAAAAGTCCGATTTTATTATTGTAGTTTTCGGGAGGAGGTAATATTTTAATTTTAAAATTATGGAGTTCTTCGTCGCTAATGAGAATGTACGAACGGGTTAGAAAATAAAGGCTATCCGCTACTTGAGTGATGTCAACCACTTGTTGATCGGGGCCAGGCAAGACCAACTGCTTCCATAGGTTTTCGCTGGTATTGAAACGATAAAGCGCGCTTTGAGTAGCAGCAAGAAGTATTTGGTGCTGGCTTTTGAAAACCTTATGAATGCGCTGATGATCCATGCCATAGGGAATGCCTCGGGTAAAAGGTTCAGGGTTTTGGAATAAGGTATCGGTGAGCATCATTCCCATATTTCCATACCAAAGCACCATATTGGAGTCGAGTTTGAGGCTGGCTTTCAGCGAACCCACCTCCCACCGGTTCATTTGGTACTGGCTTGGGAGCAACTTGCGATTCAGATCCATGCCAGAAATAAGGTTGCGGTGGTTGAGTAAAATGCCGCTCAGGGCAAAAAGCAGGATGATGAAGCCAAATATCAGGCTTAACCACTTATGATATTTTCGTAAAGTTTTCAAGTTTTATACTATATTAAATACGATACAAATGTAGTATATATACGCTTTGATGAATACCCATAAGTTGGTATTTATAAATATTTTTAAGGGTTTACGTAAAAGTTAAATAGATTAAATATAACTTTGCACCTTCAAAACAGAGAATCCAAGATGCGATTAAGTAAAACTTCTGAATATGCACTTCGGGTATTGAGCTTTATGATCAATAGCGATTTACAAGTGTTTTCGGCCAAACTTTTGGTAGAAAGCTTAAATGTTCCAGACAAATATTTACGTCGTATTATGACCGATATGTCGAAGTATGGCTTTATCAAAAGCATACAAGGGCGCGAAGGAGGTTATGTATTTGCCAAGAATGCCAATCGTATTTTTATCTCAGATGTTATTGATGCTGTGGAAGGTATGGATCGATATAGAGGTTGTATTTTGGGTTTTGACCGTTGTAGCGATGAGCACCCTTGCAGTTTGCACAAGCGATATTCAGAAGTTCGCGACAAGAGCATTGAATTTTTGAATACTACTTCCATCGCAACCTTAAAAGATCAGGAGGTTTTGAAGTTTTAATTTTTTTATAATTAAATACTATAATTAAATACTACATGAATATAGAATATAAAATAATTAGATAAGTATATATATTTATAATATAATTAAAATTAATTAAATAGAAGTATTCTTAACACTATATATAACTCGTATTAATTAAAACCAATAAATTATGAAAACAAGTATTCTCGACAGGTTTATGAGCAAAAAGGGGTTGTACGCTTCCTTTTGGTTCATA
>DZDC01000148.1 GCA_022736595.1 Draconibacterium orientale
ACCTAAAATGCGTTTTGCAGTAAAACACGCAATAATTACAGCCTTGTTAACGGATTAACGAGTTATGAATTTAACAATATGATAACAAACGAGGACTTTTTAAAGGCTATATAACCCTATTACAATAGGTTAGCTTTTTGTTGTTTTTTTTTAATCATAAGTTGAACAAATGTTAAATATCATTAATTTTACGCTACGATAGCAATAGAAAGTCCAAAGGAAAAAATCGAGGTGCGAACTCGGTTTTATAAGTCAAATTTATGGAGTTTTTTATGTGATTTTTTTTGAAGTTTTATTTACACCTAAATAAGCTTGTCTAACTAAATGTCTAACTAAAATTAATTTCTTATGAGAAAGTTTACACTTTTTACAATGCTGTTCGTGTTATTGAGCAGCATGGGATTAAATGCCCAAATTGCGGTAAGTGGAGTTGTGAAAGGAGATGATCAACAAAGCCTACCTGGGGTAACTATTTTCGTTAAGGGAACAACTACTGGTACTACGTCGGATTTGAATGGTAAATACACCATTTCAGCTCCAAATGAGCAATCAGTATTGGTGTTTTCTTATGTGGGAATGGAAACCCAAGAGGTTGTGGTTGGGAAACAAACTACAATCAACGTTACCATGAAGTCCACAGCGACTGAATTAGAAGGAGCTGTTGTTACAGCGCTCGGTATTTCGAGAGATAAGAAGTCTCTGGGATACAGTACACAACAAGTTTCTGGTGAAAATGTAAGTACGGTTCGTAACGACAACTTCATCAACACCATGAGCGGTAAAGTATCTGGGGTTCAAATTAAGTCGAGCAACAACCTTGGGGGATCAACCAATATCCTTATCAGAGGTAGTTCATCACTTACTGGAAACAACCAGCCTTTGTTTGTTGTTGATGGAGTGCCAATTAGCAATGCTAACACCAACTCATCAAACCAAAAAGTTGGACGCGCTGGATTCGACTATGGTAATGCAGCTGCCGATATTAACCCTGATGACATTGAGTCAGTTAATATTTTGAAAGGTGCTGCTGCTACTGCTCTTTATGGTTCAAGAGCTGCCAATGGAGTTATTATCATTACCACTAAAAAGGGTGCTAAAACTCAACAAGGTAAATCTTATTTAGGTGTTACTATGAACCTTAGTGCTACCATGGGTGTTGTAGATAAATCCACTTTTGTTGAATATCAAAATGAATATGGTGGGGGTTACGGTCCTTATTATAGTGGTGGAGCCCATAAAGGTTTATACGAATATGATTTTGATGGTGATGGTACTGACGATTTCGTTGTTCCAACTACTGAAGATGCTTCATTTGGTGAAAAATTTGACCCAAGTTTAATGGTTTACCAATGGAACTCATTTGATCCTTCCTTGCCTAATTACGGAAAGAAAACCCCTTGGCAAGCTGTTGAAAATGGACCTATCGCTTTCTTTGAAAATGCATATACTTTGAAAAATAGTGTTGCCGTTGATGGAGGTACTGACAAATCTGCATTCCGTTTGGGATATTCAAATTTAACCCAAACTGGTATCATGCCCAATAGTAAACTTACTCGCGATAACTTTAATTTTAGCGGCAGTTATGATTTAAATGATAAATTAACTGCATCAGCTAATGTGAATTACGTGAAAACCAAAGCTGTTGGAAGAAACTCAACCGGTTATAGCGATAACATTTTGACCAGTTACCGTCAGTGGTGGCAAACCAACGTTGATGTATTGGAATTAAAAGATGCATTTGAGTCAACCGACCGTAACGTTACTTGGAACTGGCATGATGAAAATACACTTGTGCCTGAATACTGGGATAATCCTTATTGGACTCGTTACAAAAATTATCAAAATGATAGTAGAGATCGTGTTTTTGGTAACATTAATTTAAATTATAAATTCAACAACGATTTTAGTTTATTAGGTCGTTTAACAACCGATTTCACTAGCGATTTTCAAGAAGAAAGAAGAGCTGTAGGATCAATTGCATCAATTTTCGGAATTTCCGGCCTTGATGAACCATCAGGATACTCACGTTATAATCGTACAGCACAAGAAAACAACTACGACTTAATTTTAACTTACAACAAACAGTTAAGTGAAGCCCTTAGTTTAACTGCATTAGCTGGGGTTAACTATCGGACTCAATATGCAAATAGCATTTGGTCTTCAACTAATGGCGGACTCGTAGTACCTAAATTGTACTCACTTTCCAATTCATTAAATCCAGTACTATCTCCTGTAGAGAATGAAAGCAGGATGGCCGTTTTAGGTATGTTTGCTCAAGTATCGGTTGGTTATAAAAATATGATTTATGTGGATGGTACTGTAAGAAGAGACCAAAGTTCTACCTTACCTACTGATGCAAACTCCTATATCTATCCTTCAATTTCAGGTAACTTTATCTTTTCCCAAGTATGGAAACAAGACTGGTACTCTTTTGGTAAAGTAAGAGCTAACTTCGCTCAAGTGGGTAATGATGCTCCATTTGCATCCATATTTGATACTTATGCCAAACCAAGTCCATTTGGAAGTACTACCTTATTTAGTGTTCCAAATACTAAGAATAATGCAAATCTGAAACCTGAGCGTACCAATAACATAGAGCTTGGTTTAGAGATGATGTTTAAAGATAATCGTATCGGATTTGATTTTGCTTTATACAAGAAAAACACCATTGACCAAATTTTACCTGTGAGTGTTTCCACAGCAACTGGTTACTCTACTAAATATGTAAATTCAGGTGAAATTGAAAATAAAGGTATCGAACTTTCATTATTTGCAAAACCCATTAAAACTGATAATTTTGTATGGGATGTGACCTTGAATTGGTCGAAAAATGTGAACGAAGTAATTTCTCTGTATGAAGATAATAAAAATTTAGTATTAGGTAGTTTCCAAGGTGGTGTTACCATTAATGCTACTGTTGGCCAACCTTACGGAACCATCCAAGGAACAGATTTTGTAATTGACACGGCATCTGGAAGACCTATTGTTTATTCTTCAGGTTCTAAAAAAGGATATTACAAAGTTAGTTCTACCTCAGATAATGTAATTGGAAACATTAATCCTGATTGGAATGCAGGTTTAAACAACCGCTTTACCTATAAAAGTTGGGCATTTAGTTTCTTGCTTGACTACCAACATGGTGGAGATATTTTCTCTCTTGACCAATGGTACGGACAAGCGACCGGTTTATATGCTAGCACTGTATTTACAAATGACTTAGGAAATCCTGTTAGAAATACTATAGCTAACGGAGGAGGTATTATTCTTGATGGAGTTAGAGATGATACTCGTGGTGAAAATGACAATAGAATTGCAGGTGACAACTATAAGGCATTTGGATATGCTCGTAATCCTAACTCTTTGTTTATTTACGATGCATCTTATCTTAAGCTACGTGAGGTTGTTTTAACTTATACCCTTCCTAAAACAATGTTTGACAAATCATTCTTCAAGAGTGCTTCTGTAAGCTTTGTAGGTTCAAATCTTTGGATCATAATGAAAAACCTTCCTGATGCAGATCCCGAAGCAGGTCTTGGTTCTGGTAATTTACAAGGATGGCAATCAGGGGTATTACCTACTACCAGAAATTTTGGATTAAATATTAACTTACAATTTTAATTGAAAAAGCCATGAAAAAAATATTATTTATTCTTTTAGCTTTTATGGTGGTTTCATGTACCAAAAATTTCGAGGACATGAATATAAACACCAAGAGTCCTGAAACTGTTGACGGTGTAACTTTATTTAGCAATGCCGAACGCAATTTGGCAGATCAAATAGCAAGCATCAACGTTAACAGAAACGTTTATAACTTATGGGCTCAGTATCTCACCCAAACCACATACACTGACGAGTCGAACTATGATGTGGTGAATAGAACCATTCCTGATAACGCATTTCGTACTTTTTACAGAGATGTATTAATGGATTTCAAAGAAGCCGATAAAATTATCAATGCTACTGAGTTTTTGCCCACAGAAACTGCTGTTAAAGCTAATCAATTGGCTATCATCGAGGTTCTTAATGTTTACACTTGGCAACGTCTAGTGGATGAATATGGCAATATTCCTTACAGTGAAGCTCTCGATATTGATAATACAGTGCCTAAATACGATGCTGCTATTGATATTTACAAAAGCCTTTTCACACGTATTGATGCTGCCATAGCTAAACTTGATGCAAATGCTGGAAGTTTTGGAAGTGCTGATCTTCTATATGGTGGAGATGTTTCCTTATGGATTACATTTGCCAATTCACTGAAACTTAAATTAGGTATGTCTGTGATAGATGTTGCCGCTATATCTACTGAAGTGAAAGCTGCTATAGAAGGTGCTGCTACTGCTGGTGTGATGACCTCCAATGCTGACAATGCTAATTTTGTTTATCTCAGTGCAACACCCAATACTAACCCAATGTATGTGGACTTGGTTGCCAGCGGAAGACATGATTATGTTGCTTGCAATACAACCTGCGATCATCTTAACCCACTTAACGATCCTCGCCTAAAGTATTTCTACACAACTATTGATACTGGAGATGGTCCTCGTTTTATTGGTGGTATTTACGCTGAAAACAGTGCTTATAATAATTATTCACATCCAGGTGCAGCTCTTGAAGACCCAACGCTTCCTGGTGTTCTGATTGATTATGCTGAAGTTGAATTCTATTTGGCTGAAGCTGCTTCTAAAGGATTTACTGTTGGTGGTACTGCTGAATCACACTATAATGCAGGTATCGAGGCTTCTATTCTTTCATGGGGTGGCACTTCAGCAGAAGCTGCAACTTATATAGCTCAACCTACTGTGGCATGGGCTACAGCAACTGGAACCGATTTGCAAAAAATTGCTTTGCAAGCTTGGACTGCTGCTTTTAACCGTGGTATGTTAGGTTGGACAACTTGGCGTAGATTGGATTACCCAACTCTTAATCCTCCCGTAGGTTCAACCAATGCTGATATTCCTGTGAGAATGATATACCCAATAAACGAACAAACACTGAATAAAGCCAGTAGAGACGCAGCCGCTGCTGCCATTGGTGGTGATTTATTAAGTACCAAATTGTTCTGGGATATTCATTAATTTGATTATTTAACTGATAACAAAAAGCGACTTCTTCGGAGGTCGCTTTTTTT
>DZDC01000031.1 GCA_022736595.1 Draconibacterium orientale
GAAATATTTCAAAATCTTAATTTCCATTGACTTAAAAAACTACTTTTGCAGCCTTAAATCGAATAGCAATGAATGTAGCAAATGAAACCGTTGTAAGTGTTCACTACCGCTTAACAAAAGATAGTGAAAAGGGAGAATTGGTAGAAGAAACTTTTGACCAACAACCTTTAGTTTATATCCATGGTATTGGTAGTATGATTCCTAAATTTGAGACTTTTCTTGAAGGTAAAAAGCAAGGTGACCAATTAAGTTTTGGCATTAACGCTGACGAAGCTTATGGTTTAAAAGACGAAGAAGCTATTATTGATTTACCCATTGACCTCTTTAAAGTGGATGGAATTATCGATATGGAAATGCTCAAAGTGGGCAGCATTCTCCCCATGCAAGACGGTGATGGAAATGCTATGGATGGAATTGTTGTACAAGTTGAGCCAGAAAGCGTCACCATGGACTTTAATCATCCTTTGGCGGGTACCAATTTGTTCTTTGAAGTGGAAATATTGGATGTCAGAAAGGCGTCAAACGAAGAACTCGAACATGGCCATGTTCACGGTGAAGGCGGTCATCAGCATTAATAATTTATTGAGATTAAGTATTTAAAGCATTGAAAAGGGCATCGATGATTGCTAGTTTTTTAGTTCAATCCCCTTCAGCAACTTATCGAAACAATTCCATGCTAACTATGATTGGCTTGTGGTTGCTTTTGATACTTTCTATTGAGTCTTCGGGTAACAATATATGCAATGACTCAACATGGAAAAGACTCGACAGTGCACTCTATTATGGTGAATTTCAAGCTCCTGTAACTTCTGAATTTGGCGATTATAAAGTTCAGATTTTAAAAATAAATCCCACAGTTTACGATTTTGAGTTTATTTTATCTTCTCAATACGATAGTATCGAGCAAACGGCTTATGAATGGTGGTATCGGGGTGGATTCATTGGCGTCATCAATGCTGGCATGTATCATGCTGACAAGGCATTAAGTCCTGTGGGACATTTGGTAAGTCATAGTAAAACCATACAATCTGGCTATAAAGGTGGATTTAATATGTGGGCAGCTTTTGGATGCAACCATGCCAACATCAATGAATTTGTTCTTACAAATTATGGAGTGGATGAGTTTATCAATTTAGAAAAAGATTATCATTCCTATTTTCAATCCATACGAATGATTAGTGCCCCTAATACTCCAGTACTTTGGAAATCAAAACCTGAAAAAAGAATGAGTATGACGGTTTTGGCCATGGACAATTTGGGTAATGTATTATTTATTTTCTCCAGATCACCCATGAGTGCTAACGAAATGAGTCGGTTTTTAATTTCATTACCCTTGGGAATCACCAAAGCTATGTATTTGGAAGGGGGTCCTGAAGCATCGATGTATGTTGAACAAAACGATTTTTGTTTGCAGAAATTTGGAAGCTTCGTTTCAATTTCATTTGCTCATGATCGCAACGACCACTTTTGGACTATACCCAATATGTTAGGTTTTAAAAAGAAACAACAAAAATAAATCAGTTTATCTGTATGAATATTAAACAATTAATTAACAACTTCAAGCAAAACAAAGTACTTTTTACCACCTATAATGTGCTTTTATATGGCTTCGCCATGTATGGTTTTGTATTGGTTTTTACCTTCTTTGGAATAAAACTCCACCTATTTAATGACCCTGGCGGAGTGGATAGAAACGATCGTTTTTTTGAGCTTAATGAAGTGAAAAGTAAAACCGTGGATAGCAATTATGTTCCAGTAGAAGAGGCCTCTAAGTTTATGCATGAATTGGGAATTGTACATAAATTTTATCCAAAAAATGCAGACCTAGTTTATTTGGCATATATGCAGCACCAAAATGTTTTCATTGCACAAAATGCGGTGGAGGCTATAAAAATTAGATTAGCCGAAAATAAAGAATTTCAAAATGCCATAAAAAATTCGTCAACCCTTGACAAAATAATCGTTACACCCTCCGAAACCTCAGTATTTGAGTGGATGAACGTGGATGAATGGGGCTATTTTAAGGAAGCTTTACTTAAAGACAAAAAACTCATCGATAGTGTTGCTATACTTACTGATGTAGATCACAGGATGATCGTCGCTGCTGTCGTTGGCGAGCAGATGAGGCTTTTCAATTCAAAACGTGAAACCTTTAAAAACGTTATTCGACCCTTAAAAATCCTTTCAGTAGAATCAAAGTTTTCGTTGGGAGTAACAGGCATCAAAGAATTTAATGCCATTTTGGTTGAAAAACATCTTAAGGACTCTACCTCAGAGTTTTATTGTGGCAAAAAGTACGAAAACTTACTCAATTTTAAAACCAATGACCCTACTACAGAGCGTGTTAATCGACTGATCGATTACCGAAATCATTTTTGGAGTTATATGTATGCAGCCATCATCATTAAACAGTTTGAGAGCCAATGGAAACGGGCTGGATACGACATTTCAAACCGACCTGAAATATTGATTACCCTTTTTAATGTGGGTATTGCCAATTCGCATCCCAACCCCAATCCAAAAGTTGGAGGTTCTCGAGTGAATGTGAATGGCATTAATTACACTTTTGGGTCTTTGGGTTATGAGTTTTATTATTCAGGTGAAATGGTGAGTCATTTTCCTTACAAAAACTCAATGAAAACAAAAAACAGCAATAATATTTCCATAGAATACTCAAAACCTAAAGCTGGACCTGCACCTGGTAGTCAAAAGCCAGATAGCAATAAGGTAGCTCCTACCCCAACGGATACCGTTCAGCCTGTATCAGCAAGCTTATGATATTAATCAAATAACGATTACTTATTTATTAAAGATTCGATTTAAGAGTTAATTTTGCAACCTATAATTTATAATATTTTTTTAAAACATGATTTCAGAAAATAAAGTAGTAACTCTCAATTATATTCTCCGTGATGGCAATTCACAAGGGATGGTCATTGAAAGCACTTATGAAGGTTCAGCCATGGAGTTTATTTATGGCATCGACCAAATGATTCCACGCTTTGAGGAACGTATTGCCGGTTTGAGCGATGGCGACCATTTTGCTTTTTCTATTGAAAGCAAAGAAGCCTATGGCGAAACCAATCCTCAAGCTATAGTTGATTTAGACATCAACCTTTTTCGAGTTCACGACCGAATTGATTACGATGTAATTAAAGTAAACAACTCTGTACCCATGCAAGATACCCACGGAAATCGCCTTGATGGATTGGTATTAGAAGTTAGCGACACCAATGTTAAAATGGACTTTAACCATCCTTTGGCTGGTAAAGATTTGTTTTTTGAAGGTGAAATTCTTTCAGTGCGTGAAGCCACAGCCGAAGAAATGTCCCATGGCCACGTTCACGGACAGGGACACCATCACGGTGGCGGAGGCTGCGGATGTAGCACCGAAGGCGGACATGGACACGGACATGGACATCACCATCATGAAGAGGAATATGAAGATAGCTGTGGCTGCGGTAGCGGCTGTGGTTGTAACTAAAAACCTTGTAAATAAAAAAACCGCCTAAATAAGGCGGTTTTTTTATTTCAGAAACCAATTATTCTACCCGATTTGAATGTAGAATTTGCTTATTTACAAAGCTGTTCAAAGGTATCTTCAATACTTCCTGGTGTGGACATAATTTTGGTAAAAGTGGTCATGGTCAAATCGGGAAAAGCCACTGCAATACGAAAACGACCATGCAACATTACCACTTCTTCTTCATCTATTAAAACCTCGTAAGGCAAAAAGGCAGTATGCTTAGGGCTGCTAATATCGATGGTTGGCAAAAATGAGCTTTCTCCCGTGGCACTAGTTAGAGCTAATCCGTAAAGTTTCAACTCGCTGTTAGGCAATTCAATGCGATAAATTACCTTAATGCCAGGTAGATTTTTAGCCAGATTTGCCTCCACTTTATTTTCAGCTGCTTGATAGGAATCAAATTCGCCCAATTCTACTACGTCATCAAAATCGGGCATGCCCATCATGTATTGATAATCACGTAGAGCCGTTGTGGATAACCCTTTGGCTGAACCAAATGGAATATTCTTTACCGTACCCGAAAGCTTCATCGCTTGCATGAATTGGCCATCAATTTTTTTGTAAATCGCTTCATACTTAGTGAAGTCATCGCCCAAGTATGCATTGCCCCAATACAAAGGATTGGTGTAAGATACATTAATTTTTCCAGCTTCTTTGGTAATGCCCACACGCAATGCCATGGCAAATCCTGCCAGTCCACCTTCTTTGGCTGCAACATTTTTTAAGTCGGCAGATGTAACTACAAATAACCAACGATTAGCATCTTTAGCAGGCTGATATTCACCTACTACTTCAAATCCTGCAGTTTTAAGGTTTGCTTTAACAGCTGTCTTAGTTTCTTCGAGAGTTTTTGCACTCTCAGCACCTAAAATATAAGGTTTTAAGTTTTGAGCTTCAACAGCAAAGGCCATCAATAAACTTATTAAAAAAATCATTGTTTTCATAAGCTAATTTAATTTTAAGGGGTTGTTATTTAAGAATTTCGAATTTCATCAGGCAAGTAAAATTTCTCAGGATGTTTTCCTTCCATATTTTTATAGAACTTCATTATTTCAAAAGTATCTTTTTCAAAATCATCACTCAAATCGAAGGCTTGAATAATTCCAACAGTCTTGGTTTTAAAATCATCAAACCCAATGAGCACCGGCACATTAGCTGCTTTACCAATTCTATGGTAGCCTGATTTCCATTCTTTTACTGCAGCACGAGTTCCTTCAGGTGTAATGGTAAGAATAAATCGTTCATTATTTTTAAAATATTCCACTGTATCTTCTACAATGGTATTTTTTGAAAAGCGATTGACAGGAATGCCACCCAATTTTTTCAACAAACCCGCGAATGGAAAAATAAAAGCCTCCTTTTTAATCAGGAAATGCGCGTTTACTCCCAATGCCCTGTAATAAATAAAAGCAAGAGGAAAATCGATCCAACTGGTATGAGGAGCGGCAATAATTATAGCTTTTGCAGGCATTTTACCTTCCAAAGGGTTTACTAACTTCCAACCAAATAATTTTAATATAAATCTTGCAAACTTCATTTTATTCTATCATTTTAAAAAATTCTACATCACTTATTATCTTAACTCCTAAGTTTTCTGCTTTTTTTAGTTTAGCAGGCCCCATATTTTCACCAGCAATTAAAAAATCGGTATTAGACGAAACTGCACTTAAATTTTTTCCACCATAATTGGTTATTTGTTCCTTTAGCACATCGCGATCCATGGAAAACTTTCCGCTTATAACAAAAGTCTGTCCTTTAAGTTTATCAGGATAATTTTGCAAATTACGCTGAATTTTTAATTGAATGCCAGAGTTTTTAAGATTTTGTATAACCTGATTGTTATTGGGTTGAGAGAAATAATTCAAAACGCTTTCGCTGATGCGCTCCCCTATCTCGTCCACCATCTGAAGTTCTAAAGCGGTGGCAGACTGAAGGTGCTCCATATCCTCGAAGTAGGAAGCTAATTTTTTGGCCACGGTTTCACCCACATATCTTATTCCTAAAGCAAACAACACTTTTTCAAAAGGAATGCTTTTGGAGTTCTGAATACTCTGAAGTAGATTGCTTACCGATTTTTGTTGAAACCCTTCTAACGTATAAAGTTCCTTAGCCGTTAAAGTATATAAATCAGAAATATTTCTCACCAGTCCTTTTTCAAACAAAAGATTAACCGTGGCTTGCCCCATATTGATGTCCATCATTTTGCGTCCCACAAAATGTTCGATACGACCTTTAATTTGAGGAGGACAATTCCATTCGTTGGGACAATAAAAAGCGGCTTCATCTTCCATGCGCACCAAAGCGGTTCCACAATCGGGACAATGGGTAATAAATTGAATGGGCTTGCTATCTGCCATTCTTTGCTGAAGATCAACCTCGATAATTTTTGGAATAATTTCGCCTCCTTTTTCGATTTTGACGAAATCGTTTTCATGCAAATCCAGCGAGGCTATAATATCGGCATTATGCAAACTGGCTCTTTTAACTGTGGTGCCTGCCAGCAAAATTGGGTCTAGATTTGCTACCGGAGTCACGGCTCCCGTTCTTCCCACTTGATAAGTTATTGATTGCAACTGCGTAACCACCTGCTCGGCTTTAAATTTATAGGCAATTGCCCACCGTGGTGTTTTGGCAGTAAAGCCAAGTTGCCGTTGAAGTTCGTAATCGTTTACCTTGATTACTATTCCATCGATGTCAAAATCTAACTGACTTCTGTGGTGGTTCCAATATTCAATAAATTCAAAAACTCCTTCTAAGGAATCCACCTTTTGTCGAAAATCGGATACTTGAAATCCCCAGCTTTTTGCTGCTTTTAAATTATCGTAATGATTGGAAAAAGGTAAATTATCGCCATGCAAAGCATAAAGAAAACACTCCAATGGCCGTAGTCGAACCTTCTCAGAATCAATCATTTTTATACTTCCTGAAGCCGCATTTCGAGGATTTGCAAAAGCTTGTTCGCCTTGAGCAATCCGTTCTTGATTAAAGGAATTAAATCCAGAGCGAGTCATTACGATTTCTCCTCTGATTTCAAAATCTTGAGGCAGCATAACCGCCGAAATTTGGTGAGGAATGCTACTGATGGTTTTAACGTTTTGGGTAACTTCGTCGCCAAAAGTGCCATCACCTCGAGTGAGTGCTTGCATTAGCAAACCATTTTCATAACGTAGGCCAATGGCCAAACCATCAAATTTGAGCTCACAAACGTATTCAAAACCGTCGCCAATTTGTTTTCTTATGCGTTGATCAAACTCGGTAAGCTCCTGTTCGTTGTAGGTATTTCCTAATGAGAGCATGGGATACCGATGCTTTACCGATTTAAAATTTCGGGTCAAATCACTACCCACTTTTTGAGTTGGGCTATTGCTAGCAACGAGATTGGGATAATTTTTTTCTAATTGAGCCAATTCGCTCAATAACTGATCAAATTCAAAATCAGTAATATTGGGTTGCGAAAGCACATAATAATTGTAATTATGCTGCTCAATTTCAGCAATTAATTCGTCAATGCGTTGTTTAATCAATTCAAAATCCATGTAATTTCAGGCTCTATTAGAAAAGGTAAAAATATCAATTTTAGTTTAATTTTATCATCCCAAAAAATTGATTATTAGCAAACCTTTACTATTACAATTACTTTGAATTGTGCATTGAAATATTTTTATTTTTGCATTCCTTGAATTTTGCGTTTTAAATAAAAATAAAGACCAACTTCAAGGAGCATTTTATTATAAACCATTTTATTTATTAAAATTAATCTAAGGATTGATGGAAAGCAAAGAACCTACCAACGAAGTGGAAATCAACACTCCACAGGATGCCCCAACTGCGCAAGAAGCAGAATCAATGGAAGCAGCTACCCCGGCAATTACAGCCGAAGTGAATGAAGAAAGTCATTCAGAATTGAAAAATGATGAGCACGAAATTCCCGAACTTCTCACCCTAGAAGATCATGAAAATCCAGAACCGGAAGAAATACCGGAAAACGAACATGATATTTTAGAAGTAGATGACGAGACCGACGAAAACGAAGATTATTCTTCGTTGTCAATGGACGATATCGTTTCTAAAGTGGTTGACATGGTAGGTGCAGATAACATTGCTCAAGTTAAAAACAAAGTGGGACTTCTTAAAGCCCAGTATGTTAAGAAAATAATGCAGTTCAAAAAGGAACATTTCGACAAATTCATTGCAGAAGGAGGTATCGAAGATGCATACGAAAGCCTAAAGCTCGAATTTGAAGATAAGTACCAAGCTGCCATGTCGTTGTACAAGGATAAAAGAGGTCAATGGCTTAAAGAACTTGAACACCAAAAGGAAGAAAATTTAAAATTGAAAAAGGAATTATTGGAAGAGCTCAGAATTATGATCAACTCCAATGAGGAACTTAATAAAGTATATAATGAGTTTAAAAACCTGCAAAACAAATGGCGGGAAATAGGTTTAGTACCTCAAACAGAGGTTCGTGGACTCTGGGATAGCTATAATTTCTTGGTTGAAAAATTCTTTGATAAGGTTAAAATCAATCACGAATTGATGACCATGGGTTTAAATAAAAACCTAGAAGAAAAAATTCAACTTTGCGAAAAAACGGAAGAATTACTACTCGAGAATTCCATCAGTAAATCTTTTAAACTTCTACAGGAATACCACGAAAAATGGAAAGAAGTAGGCCCTGTTCCCAATGAAAAAAGCGAGGAAATGTGGGAACGTTTCAAAAATGCCACCGATAAAGTCAACAAACGTCGTCATGATTATTACGAAAAACTCAACGAAGAGCAGAAAAGTAATCTCATTCTTAAAACAGCTCTTTGCGAAAGAATTGAACAATTGGTAGAAGAAAGTAAAGATGGATTGAAGGAATGGACCGAATCGACCAATGCAGTAAATGCATTGATTGAAGAATGGAAGACCCTCGGCCCTGCTCCTAAAAAGAATAATGATCTAATTTGGAAGCGATTCAAAGCTGGAGTGAATAATTATTACGACCAAAAGAAAGATTTCTTTAATAAAATCAAAGATGAACAGATGAATAATTATCATCTGAAACTCGATTTGATACACCAAGCCGAAACCTTAAAGGATAGTAACGACTGGAAAAACACCACCAACGTACTCATTGGATTGCAAAATCAATGGAAAAAAATTGGTGCAGTTCCTAGAAAACATTCCGACAAAATTTGGAAAAAATTCAGAGCAGCATGCGATACTTTCTTTAATGCCAAAACTGCCCATTTCAGTACCCTTGATACTGTTGAACTCGAAAATTCGACGAAGAAAAAAGCGCTAATTGAAGCATTGACAACTCAAGTTTTCACAGACAATAAGGAAGAAAACCTAAAAATCATCAAAGACTATCAACGTCAATGGATTGAAATTGGAAGAGTTCCTTTCGCTGAAAAGAATAAACTCCACGTTAGTTTCAATAAGCTAATTGACAAACACTTGGACGCTCTAAATATTAAATCTTTTGAGTTTGAAAGCAGCGCTTTTAAATCGCGAGTAGATAATATTTCGGATAAAAGAGAAGCCGAAAGGATGTTATTTAAGGAAATCAACTTTAATAGAAATAGAATTGATGAGCTCCAAAAAGAAGTTACCCTCCTTGAAAATAACATCAGCTTTTTTGCCAAAAGTAAAAATGCCGACTTGCTTATAGCCGAAGTTGATAAGAAAGTAAACAAAGCTAAAAAGGAAATTGAGCTACTTAAAGCAAAAAATCGTCAAATCGATAAGATGGCCAAAGGTTTGAAAGAAGGAGAAAACCAAGCCTAAATTTGTACCTAAAGAGGTATTCTAAAACTAAAAAGGGGAGTTGGTTTAAACCACTCCCCTTCTTTTTTATATAAATATTCAGACTCTAAGTGTGCATTCCTCCACAAACGCTAATCACCTGACCTGTCACATAGCTCGACAATTCTGAACCCAAGAATAAGCATACATTGGCCACATCCTCACCTTGACCTTCGCGGCGTAAAGGAATTTGTTGAATCCAACCCTTACGCACATCTTCGGGAAGTTTATCGGTCATGGCAGTAGCAATGAATCCAGGCGCAATAGCATTAACGCGAATGTTTCTGCTACCCAACTCTTGAGCAATGGATTTAGTAAAACCTATTAAACCAGCTTTAGATGCTGAGTAGTTGGATTGTCCTGCATTGCCTTCGATACCCACCACAGAACTCATATTGATAATGGAACCACTTTTTTGCTTCAACATCACCCGTTGAACCGCCTTGGTCATATTGAAAATCGACTTAAGATTTACGGTGATTACCAAATCCCAATCCTGTTCTGTCATGCGCATCAGTAAATTATCACGTGTTATTCCTGCATTATTAACCAAGACGTCAATACGACCAAAATCAGTCATTACATCAGTAATCAACTGATCAGCAGCATCAAAATTTGCTGCATTTGAAGCATAAGCTTTACATTTTACACCAAACGCTTTAATTTCATTCTCAGTAGCTTCTGTATTAGCATCCAAGGCTAAATCGGTAAATGCAACATGGGCTCCTTCGCGAGCAAAAGCCAATGCAATTGACTTACCTATTCCTCTGGCAGCACCCGTTACTAAAGCAGTTTTTCCATCTAATAATCCCATAATTTTCTTATTTAAATATATTAAAAAATTTGAAAGTCCAAAAATATAAAATAATCAAAACCAAAAGTTGTTTTACAAATTGCAGTATATCAATTTTTTAAATAAATATTTCAAAACACTTGTTATCAAAACGACTCAGTTTAATGCCCTACATGAAGCGATGGAGTTGTATTTTAATCCTAATTGTGGTTACTTTGTTTTGCAATAAATACATATAACCAATGAAAATCTTAAGTGCCGAAAAAATCCGTAAAGGCGATCAATATACCATCGAAAAGGAACCCATTTCATCAACCCAACTCATGGCAAGGGCTGCTGAAGCTATTTATCAATGGATTGAGAAACAGAATTTTGAAAAAACAAGAATCTTTCGAGTTTTTTCAGGAATTGGCAACAATGGAGGCGACGGTTTAGCACTTGCAAGCATGCTTAGCCGTGGTGGTTATTTAGTGAGCATTAATGTAATCCATTTTTCATCCCAGCAAAGCTCCGATTTTCAATATTACTTTAGCCAAGTGATGAATGAAAATCTCCCTATTTTTAATATTCATTCAAGCAACCAGCTCCCACCTATTAATAGTGCCGACATTGTAATAGATGCCATTTTAGGGTCGGGTTTGAATCGAGAAACGGAAAGTTTAGTGGCTCAGGCAATTGACCATATTAATCAATCAAAAGCACTGATTATAAGCATTGATATTGCGAGTGGACTTTTCGCCAATACCCTCAACAACTTCAAATCACCTATCATCAAACCCAATATTACTTTAAGTTTAGGTTTTTTAAAAATGGCTTTTTTAATTCCAGAAAATGAGGTATTTACAGGTATCTTTTATCAACTTGAAATAGGAATACATCCCCAATTTGTATCCGAAATTGAAGCTGACGCGTTTTATATCGATGCTGATATGGCAAAGGCAATTTTAAGACCACGCAGTAGATATGCGCACAAAGGCAATTTTGGACATGGATTGTTGATTGCAGGAAGTCGTGGAAAGATGGGAGCAGCAGTTTTGGCTTCAAAAGCTGCACTTCGCACCGGTATAGGTTTGCTGACCGCTCATATTCCAGCGGACGGCAATGAGATTCTTCAAATATCAATTCCTGAAGCCATGCTTAGTTTAGACTCTGATAATTACTGCTTTACTGATCAAATAAAAGACACCTCACCTCACACCATTGGCATCGGGCCTGGAATTGGGCAAGATCCAAAAACTGCTCAAGCATTGAAATGGTTAATACAAAATACCGCGTCGCCCATGGTTTTGGATGCAGACGCTTTAAATATATTATCGGAAAACAAAACTTGGATTGCCTTTTTGCCCAAAGGAAGCATCTTAACTCCACATCCAAAAGAGTTTGAGCGATTGTTTGGCAAATGCTCCAATTCTTACCAAAGAATTCAGAAACAGAAAGAAATGAGTATAAAATATGGGTTGGTAATTGTTCTAAAAGGCGCCCACACCACCCTATCCACTCCTGCTGGTGTATTGTATGTTAACAGCACAGGAAACCCAGGCATGGCCACTGCGGGAAGTGGAGATGTACTTACAGGAGTTATTTTAAGTCTTCTATCACAAAACTTTAGCAATATTGAAGCGGCGCTTTTCGGAGTATATCTGCATGGTTTAGCTGGTGATTTAAGCGCTCTAGAAAAAGGGTTTGAAGGATTAATCGCATCAGATATTATTGATAACCTTCCAAAAGCATTTCTTAATATATATAACTGATTTAAAGAGCAATACAACAATTATTACCTTGCTTTTTCTAACATAAATCATGGTATTTAGAAAATACAAGCAATAATCTAAATCAATGCCTAATTTTGTGCCTCCAAAATATAAATGTTATTACCATGAATCTAACTACTCAATACATGGGCATAGAGCTCAAAAACCCTGTAATCATTGGAGCCAATCATCTATCAGCCCGATTAAGCAATCTCGAAAAGATGGAGCAAAACGGAGCGGCAGGCATTGTTTTCAAATCTTTATTTGAAGAGCAATTGCATTTTGAAAACCTTATGTTGGGCACCGCGATTGAGGAGTATTCAGAAATCCATCCTGAGATAACTTCCCCTGCATTTGATTTAGATTTTTCAGGTCCTAAAGAATATATTTATCAGCTTAAAAAAGCACGTAAAGCCCTTAAAAACATTCCTCTTTTTGCAAGTTTAAATGCAGTATATGATGAAAGTTGGGTTGATTATGCATTAAAAATTGAAAAGACAGGAGTGCAAGGTATTGAGCTAAATTTTTATACCGTTCCCCGTCCCGATGATTTTTATGGAATGAATCCTGAAGATCGACAAAGCTCTATTTTGCACAATTTAAAGCAAGCTTTAAAGATTCCAGTGGCGGTAAAACTCAGCCCTTATTCTAACAATATGGTAGGTTTGGTGCGCAAAATGGATAGCTTAGGTGCCAATGCCTTTGTTCTGTTTAACCGGTTTTTTCAACCTGATATTGATATAGAAAAGGAGACCTTGCATTTTCCCTATAATTTATCACAAGAGGGAGATTATAAGCTCTCCATGCGATTTGCTGGAATGCTTTATAAAAACATTGACGCACAAATTTGCGCTTCGGGAGGTGTTTTCAATGGTTATGATATTGCAAAATTAGTGATGGCTGGTGCCGATGCTACACAGATTACCAGTGTTTTATACAAGAATGGTTTAGGAAGTATAACTCAAATTATCAATGAATTGACCCAATGGATGGAAAGCAAAGGCTATTCAAATTTAGATGCTTTCAAAGGAAAATTATCCCATCATACTACAAAGGACGACTTTGTTTATAGCAGAGCCCAATACCTTGATTTACTTTTGAACTCAAAGGAAATGAATAAGTACCTTCCACAGCCCGTGAACAAATAAAAAACTAAATGAACATGCGTTTTATCCTATATTTTTTTCTTATCACCTTTCAATTTGGCTGTATGAATGCCCAAAAAACTTATAACCAACTAAGCGCTGAAGAGTCGCAAATTATTATCAATAAAGGCACCGAAGCCCCCTATTCTGGTGAATATTATTACCACAACGAAGAGGGAACCTACTTATGCAAACAGTGTGATGCCCCGTTATATAAGTCATCAGATAAGTTTGACGCCCAATGTGGTTGGCCCAGTTTTGATGATGAAATTGAAGGCGCTGTTGTGCGCAAAACCGATAAAGATGGACATAGAACCGAAATTCTATGTGCAAATTGCGGGGGTCATCTGGGACACGTTTTTGAAGGGGAAGGTTTTACAAAAAAAGATACCCGTCATTGTGTTAATAGCTTAAGCTTAAGTTTTAAACCACTAGAATTCTTAAAAGTGAATACTATTGATACCGCCATTTTTGCCGGTGGTTGTTTTTGGGGAATGCAATACTATTTTGAAAACCAAAAAGGGGTAAAAAGTACTGAGGTGGGTTATATTGGAGGGCATATTGAAAATCCTACCTATGAAGATGTTTGCAGTCACAAAAGTGGCCACATCGAAGCACTGCAAGTGGTTTTTGATTCTACGATGGTTTCGTTTGAAGCGCTGGCTAAACTATTTTTCGAAATACATGATCCAGGTCAAGTAAATCGGCAAGGACCTGATATTGGAGAACAATATAAGAGTGCTGTTTTTTATCGCACCCAAGAGCAAAAACAAATCAGTGAAAAGTTGATTTCGGAACTAAAAAGTTTGAATTATTCCGTGGCCACTGAATTAATCAAAGCCACCACATTTTGGAAAGCAGAAAATTATCATCAACATTATTACAGCAAAAAAAGTGGCAGCCCCTATTGCCATTTCTATCAAAAGAAATTCAAATAGAAAGCATTAAGGTTTAGTTGTACTGAATATAATAACATCATTTTCAGTTAAGTAGGTTGGATATAACTCCATAGCATTTTCGGTTATATAATTGAAATGATAGGTCACTTGACCATATCCTTCAAAATTAATTCGCATGGAATCGTTTTGAATCCAGTTCCAAGTTCCATACATGGGAGGATTAGTGACCTCGATGGTACCATCGGAATGAAAGAAGTGATCGCCCCATCCTTGCTGATTGGTGTTGTACCACCACTTATCGTACAAATAGTAATGATAATCCAAATCTTGAGAATTGTCGTCCTCTTTTGCGCATTGAAATGCAGTAACGGCGACAAGTAGGATTAAAAAAGCCAGAATATTCTTCATAAGTTTATATTTAAATTCGTTAAGCCAACTAAACAAGGACTATACGCAATTCATTATTTAACGGCAAGTTCCCCCAGTACCACCATTATCGCCATTATCGCCACAAAATGTAGCGTAGTCCTTTTTACCATTATCCCCTGATGAAATATTGATTATATTTTTCGAATCAGAAAGCGTTGTTAATAATTTATTGCCATTCTTTGTTTCATTCATTTGGTTTAAAGTATTGACCTTTCCAATAATTCCTTTATTTGTTCCCTCATACTTCATGCCAGGCTTATATTCAATCTGCTCACCTTCATCCCCTGTAACCCAAATTCTCATCCCTTCAGGATCCACCAACATCACAGGATTCCCAGCAGTGTACATATACGCACTCATGCTCGGATACTTATCCGCCAAGGGATCAATACTGACGCTATGGCAGGCGACGGGGGAAAGCCCAGCGCAATGGCCAAATGTCACGGATTGAGTTCTTCGTTGGGGTTTCATTTTATGGTTCGCGGGTTGAGATTGTTGATTTTAAAATTAATTCTGCAATGGCAGATTTTATGCTTTGAATTACAAAAGTAGGAAAATTATTTACAATAACATAGAACTTCCTAATTCCCGAGCTCTTCTGATAATTTCTGAAGATGCTCCAAAGTACATTTCATAGTCACTTTTCTGATTTGTATTCATAACTCGGGAATTCCTTACGAAAAAACTTTACCACACCTACCCCTTTGAGGGGAAGGCTGGGATGGGGTCTTAATTTCTTTCTCCTTTGCGGAGCCCCGAAAGCTTTCGGGGGTATAACTCACAGCGATAAAAACCATTCAATACATTATTTGAACAAAGGGCTCACGTAATTATCGATATCTTCCCCTTGGACTTCCTTATCACAAAGGATGCTCAATCGTTCAATTACATTTCTTAGTTCTCTAATGTTTCCCGTCCAGGGCATTTGCTGAAGCTGCTGAAGTGCGACTTGAGAAAAAGACAAGGGAGCCTTACCATTTTCAGAAGCCACAATTTCCATAAAATGCTTACATAAAAGTGGAATATCCGTTTTACGCTCACGCAAGGGAGGCACAGTAATAGGAATAACCGAAAGGCGATGAAATAAGTCTTCCCTAAAATTTCCTTTGCTAATTTCTTGAGCTAAGTTTTTATTGGTGGCTGCCACCACCCTAACATCCACAGTAATTTCTTTTTCACCACCTACCCTAGTAATTTTATTTTCTTGCAATGCTCTTAAAACCTTGGCTTGGGCAGGCAAACTCATATCGCCAATTTCGTCCAAGAATAAAGTACCACCCGAAGCCAGTTCAAAATCACCTTTGCGGGTTTTAATGGCGGAGGTGAAACTACCTTTCTCATGTCCAAACAATTGACTTTCGATAAGCTCTGATGGAATGGCTGCACAATTCACTTCGATAAATGGGCCTTGAGCTCTTTCGCTTTTCTCATGAATCCAATGAGCTACAAGCTCCTTTCCTGTTCCATTCTCTCCGGTCACCAACACTCTTGCATTGCTTGGCGCCACCTTTTCTATCATAAGTTTTATGTTAGCAATACCTTCGCTTTCTCCAATCATTTCGTAACGTTTACTCACTTTTTTACGAAGCATTTTTGTCTCGCTCACGAGTTTTTCACGTTCTATGGCATTGCGAATGGTGACGAGCATTCGGTTGAGATCGGGTGGTTTTGAAATATAATCATAAGCCCCTAACTTAATGGCTTCCACAGCAGTATCAATATTTCCGTGTCCCGAAATCATCACAAAGGGAGTATCGGTAATTCCTTGCGCTTCTTGCAACACTTCCAAACCATCTTTCTGAGGCATTTTGATATCACAAAGCACCAAATCGAAAGATTCTTCCTTAAGCTTTTGCAGACCTTCAATTCCATTCTCTGCACTCACAATTTGGTATTTCTCAAAACTCAAAATTTCGGTAAGGGTTCGTCTTATTACTGCTTCGTCGTCAATTATTAAAATTTTAGCCATAGTATTCATCCATATTTAGGAAAGCGAAAATACAATTTTGATAGTTGTGTTTCAGCATTTTTTTTTAAATGATTGAGGATGACTTAAAAAAGCGAAGCATAGCCAATTTAGGTTAAAAAAATATAGCAAAGCCATCCATTTTCCCACAGTTTTTTCATCAATTACGACAAAAAAAAGCGATTAGAACTCTCAATAATATCACTCAAAAACACAAACCATTGGTATAATGTCAATTAGCTGTGCTATTTTCTTTATAATTCTATTGTCGGATTAAAAAACTATTCCGATATTTGCCGCCCGAATTGATCCAGTAGTTGGGTCAACGAATTATTAACAAACAAATTACAAGATTATGCCAGCAAGAATGAGATTACAACGTTTTGGTAAAAAGAGCAAAGCTTTTTATCACATTGTAGTAGCGGATGGTCGTGCACCTCGAGATGGAAAGTATATTGAGAAATTAGGCACGTATAATCCCAACACTAAACCTGCAACCATCGAAATTAATTTCGACAGCGCAATTCAATGGTTGAACGACGGAGCTCAACCCTCCAACACTGTAAAAGCGATCCTTTCGTACAAAGGAGTTCTTTACAAAAAACACCTTATTGGTGGTGTTCAAAAAGGAGCTTTAACTATGGAACAAGTAGAAACTAAATTTGCTGCTTGGACTGCCGAGAAAGATGCTAAATTGAGCAATGCCGCTAAAGGTATTGTGGATGCTGAATCAAAAGATAAAGCCGATAGATTTGCTGCTGAAACTAAGGTTAAAGAAGCTCGCGCTGAAGCTATCGCTAAACGTAAAGCTGCTGAAATTGAAGCTAAAGTTAAAGCTGCTCAAGCTCCTCAGACTGAAGAAGCTCCTGCTGAAGAAGCTCATGAAGAAGCTGCTGCTGAGTAATTTACTTTACCAAAATAATTTTCTAAAAGGTTGGTCGTTTTCGATCAACCTTTTTTATTGAATTTCTTTTTCTGCAATCATGCTTTCAATTTGCTCAAAAATCTCATTAAACAATGCAGGCGGAAAATGACTTCGGGTATGGCTAATGGTCGCTGAAGCAGGCAGTTTATCGTCCAAATTGTAATCGAGGAAATAGAGTAAATCCAGTCGTATTTTTACCCAGTTCATCAACTTAACATCGCTCGACCAATTTTCGTGCTTACGTATTAAGCACAGTTTAAAAAAAACCACAGGATCAAGTGATTCTTTACCTCGCTTGGAGTACAAAAGTTTGGTTTTAGGGTAAATGAAATCAAACTTGATTTGCTGCTTTACCTTTCGATAATAATTGCTTGCACTGATGCGTTTCGACAACTGCACCGTGGTAAATAATTTTTCTTCAAATTGCTTTTTTCCTTGCATAATTCTTCGATTTTGAAGGTCTAAAGTACAAAAAAACAAAGCTAATTCAATACTACTTCACAAATAACTTCTCCAGTTTTACTTCTGTGAATTGATGATTGGCTTTTAGCTTTTCAAGTTCAACCCTTTTGGGATCCCCCACAACATTGAGTACATGCCTTTGTTCGATTATGTATTTCTTATAAAAGTCAGAAATGTGGTCGATGGACAATTGATTGTACAATGCAAGCTGGTCTCTCCTTGGGTCGTAGTCATAGCCTTGCCGTTTCCATCTCGAAATCCAATAGGATTTATTTCTGAAACTTGGAGTGCCTGCATTAATAGAACGCAACAAATACGAGCTCAAGGATGGTATTTGCTCCCGATAAATAGGCATGCTATCCACCAAAAAGAGCATCAGTTTTGTGGCTTCAACAGTTTTATCTGCTTGTGTACTCATAAAGGAAGTAAATGTCCCTGGCTCCGACATTTTCAATGGAAGACTCACATATCCATAGGAGGAATAAGCGAGCGATTTAAACTCCCGAGCTTCGCGAAACATCAACGAATTCATACCCGATCCAAAGTAATTATTAAAAGGAGTAACTAAGGTTCTATCTGTTTTTTCCAAAGGATCCACTGCTTTTTGAAGTTTTATGTGCGATTGAATAGCTTCCTTATCGGCAAGCCAAAAGAACTGATTCTCCTTGTAGCTTTTTCTCAATCTATTATTGGGTGATTGACTCAATTTGAGACGATCGCTCAAAGGAATGGCTGTGGCAATCTCATTTCTAATAGGCTCAAAGGCAAGGCTTGTAACTATATGAATTTCAGTTTCCCATTTCATCAATTCACCAAGCAAATTCATCATTTCTTGATGCTTCATTTTCTTGATTTCTTTCAGCGTAGTACGACTTAAATAAGTACTATTTTCACCATAAGCACTGTATTCAGAAAGTAAATCCATCTTGACACTTAGATCGCTTTTAAACATTTTATTCTCCATTTTTCTATCCTTTACCATTCGATCCACCAACTTTTTATCCTCCCCTGTTTGGGTTAAAAGTTGGTTTAACAAAAGTAAACTGGGATTCAATCGGTCGTTGAAGCCGCTAAGATTGATATAAAAATAGTCGTCATCGCACCAGATACTCAATTGGGAACCTAGCTTTTGCAATTCGTAAGAAAATTCGGCCTTCGACAAATTGCGGGTACCTGAATTATCGAGGTAATACGCCAACTGTTCGTATTTAGAATTGTTTTCACTCCCCACTCCTATTCGATATTGGACATTAAACAAAGGATTTTTAGGATTATTGACTTGGTACATTGTAACAAGAGTCCTAATTTCATTAATCACAACTTGATCGTTAAAATCGACAAATTGAGGAATAATCTCGCCACCTAACGACGCAGATATCTGCTTGGCCATTTCCGATTGCGAATTTTTATTTTGAGTATTTAGAGGTGAAACCACGGGTTTGTCGAGTTTGGTTTTTTTGCCTAAACCAATTTTTGATCGGAAGGACAAGAAATCGTTGGTAAAGTACTGGTTTGCAACTCGAATGATGTCCTCTCTTTTCAATTCCTTTATGTCGGAAGTATATCCAAATGGATTGTCCAATTTATCCGACATCCAAGCGTCAATCAAAGTATGCATGGGATATTCCATACCTTCCATGGCTTGCAAATGATTTGTAAGTACCTCCACTTTGATGGCCTCAAATTGGGCTTCGGTAAAGGCTCCATTCTTGAGCTTTTCGATGGCTTTCATCACCTTCTTTTCGCCATTGGATAAACTCTGAATCAATGGTTTAGGAATGTAAAACACAAATATTCCTCCCATATCATAATGATTATCCTGAAAAGCAAAGGCTCCCATCAAACTTTGATCGGTGGTAAGGGTATCCAAAAATCCTGTGGACGATGAGTTTGAAAGCATCCTTAAGGCCATGTCAATGGCAGCTTTATCTTTATTGGTTTTTTCAACCCCTTTAAAAGCAAGCACTCCAAAAGGAACAGGAGCAATCTTTTCGGTTACTACCTTTCTTCCTTTTATGGCTTCACTCTTTTCAACGGGCATTGGTGCTTTACTACCCGAATGGAGCTTACCCAAAGTATTTTCTAAAATATCAATTGTAGGTCCAGGTTCAAAATTACCCACCAAAACCACTACCATATTCTGGGCAGCATAATATTCTTTCCAATACGTCATCATGGAAGCGATGCTGGGCGATTTCAAATCACTGATACTTCCCAAAATGGTTCGATCTCCATAGGCGGTTCCTTTGTAGAAATTGGCATAAAGCTTCTCATAGGCTTGTCGCATAAAATTATCCATGGACATATTTTTCTCTTCGTAAACGGTTTCCAACTCCGATTGAAACAATCTAAAGACTGGATTTGCAAAGCGGTCGTAATTGAGTTCAGCCCATTGCATCATGCTTTCTTGCGGAAATTTGTTGTGGTAAACGATATTTTCATAACTGGTGTAAGCGTTGAGTCCGGTACCACCCATACTTGCCATCACTTTACTAAACTCATTGGGTATGGCATAAGCAGAGGCTAAGACCGAAAAACTATCAATTTTTTGTAAAATGCGTTTTCTAAAATCGGGATTATCGCGATCCAACCGAAGCAGTTCGTACAAATCGCTGATGGTATCCAAATAAGGTTTTTCGGCTTCATAATCCACAGTTCCAATATTTCTGCTCCCTTTAAACATCATGTGTTCAAAATAATGGGCTGTTCCGGATGCCTCTTTGGGATCGAGTTTGCTGCCACCCAGTACCGCTATGGCACCAAAAACCTGATTTTGAGTTAAATCTTGCATCATGACTACCTTTAATCCATTGCTTAACACATGGATTTGAAGGCCGTCAACGCTTTGTAATCTTTGAGCGTTGTCAGTAGCTTCTACAGCTACAACCTGTGCATCGATTTTGATAGAAATTAAAAAGAGCACCAAGAGTGAAAAAAAACTTAAAACTTTCATCAGTTTAGATTTTGGATTATTAACCACAAAATTATAAGATTTTGCCAATGCTCAATATTTATATTTTTGCATCTTAATTTCGATTTACTTTGGAAATACCATTTATCAATATACATTCTCATAATCTTTTATATGATAATGTCTTAGGTTATTATAATTGGGATTTGAATCTTATTCAAGGTTCAAAATCACCTCCTGATTATACCAGCATAGGGCTTCATCCATGGTTTTTAAAGGAGGATTCTTGGATTTTTGAATGGACAAAGATTCAAAAACTACTTTGCGAAAACCCACAATGGGCCTTGGGTGAAATCGGTTTAGACCGTAAATGCACCACTTCTTTCGATCTTCAGAAGTTGGTATTTAAAACCCAACTCATTTTTGCGCAACAGGAGCAACGAGTGGTGATTTTGCACTCTGTAAAAAGCTACAGCGATATTTTGGAGGTGTTAAAAAACATAAAACCCACCCTACCCATAATCTTTCATGGGTATCATGGAAATATAAACATTAGCAATCAACTTCTTAACTATAATTCCTATTTTAGTTTTGGACATGGATTGCTTATCAACAGAAATAAGATGGCTCCAATTATTGCCTCCTTACCCCTTGACCGTCTTTTTTTTGAAACCGATGCCAAAGACATTCCCATCGAATCTATTTATAATAAAGCCAGTGAGATACTTCAAATTTCGGTATCTCAATTGAAAGAAATCTGTTATCAAAACTATTTAAAGCTACAACCTTAGTATGGAAAACTGGCAAGAACGAACCGAGTTGCTTTTGGGTAACGATAAAATCCAAACTCTGAAAAACGCTAAAGTTTTGGTGGTTGGCTTAGGAGGTGTTGGCGCTTATGCCGCCGAAATGCTGGTACGGGCGGGCATTGGCAACATCCACATTATTGATGCCGACGCCGTGCACCCAAGCAACATCAATCGTCAATTGTTGGCACTGCAAAGCACTGTGGGACAATCAAAAGCCGAACTGATGAAACTACGACTGCTCGACATTAACCCCAATTTAAATATTGTGGCGGAGCAAATTTTTATTCGAGATGAAATCACGCCAGAATTACTGAGTCAAAAATTTGATTTTGTGGTAGATGCCATCGACACCTTGGCTCCAAAAATATTTCTAATTGCCGAAGCTCTTAAGCAAAACATTCCTTTGGTAAGTTCCATGGGCGCAGGTGGCAAAACCAATCCCAGCTTGGTACAGTTGGCTGATTTTAGTGATACTTATAACGATAAATTGGCGAGAATGCTTCGAAAGAGAATGCACAAAATGGGCATCCGCAAAGGGTTTAAAGTGGTATTTAGTTCAGAACAAAGCGATCCGGACAGCATAAAATTCATCGAGAACGAGTCCAATAAGAAAACCACCGCAGGCACCATTTCTTATATGCCTGCTTTATTTGGTATTTTCCTTGCCTCCGAAGTTATACGGCAAATAGCCCTTATCGAAGACTACAATCCCATGCCCAAGATGGATTTATAACTCCTCCTTAAACCATTGGTTGATTAACTCCAATTCTGTGGAATCGGCAAAACCATCAACTTTAGCCATTTTCATCAACCATTCCTTAAGCAAAGCACGCTTTGGAACACATAAATTTTTTAGGTGATTGGCCGCGTCTTCACCCGTCATCAACAAAGCTTGAGATATTTCGCTTGCCGTAATTTGTAATTGAAAACTCACTTCATATAGCCATTCAGCCTCATTCAAATTGGTTTTACCATCTGCGCGCAACACTTTACTCAGTAAATTATAGACTAATTTTCGTTCTTCCGATGTAAATTCCATGATTTTGAATTTATAATGTTAAAAACCAATTTCCTTAAATGCTAAGATTTTAACAGCTTTATTTGTGGCAAATATGAACAATATACAGTTATAAAAACCATGATTTTTTTTTTAAAAAACAGGGTAAAAGAGTAAAATTTATTTGGTAGTTTCAGATGT
>DZDC01000287.1 GCA_022736595.1 Draconibacterium orientale
CCTTATATTCGGGATTCGTTAAGGGGGCAGTACTTTCCCCTGAATGGCTATCAGATGAATTCATTTTTTTTGATTTCATATCGTAATTCCTTTGCAAGTCAGGTCGGGCAGGCCAGCAGCCTTTATAATTGCCTGCCGCGTGGCTTGTTGCTCTTATCGTGTCAGCGTGTCAATGATGACGCTGGTTGCCAACTCAGGACTTGTTCCTTTTTTTTGAATCCATAAAAATCTTTGCGATGCCTTGGCGGTGATTTTTCTGTTTCATCTCAATTCTGCTCGCAACAAACTTGGCTTCAAAGTCATTTTTGATTCTGCTGAGCTGTTCAGCTTCTTCTTTGCTGATGTCTGAAAATTCGGCCATTGGCAGTTTTCTTCCATTTTCCCCAAAAAAAATGTGTAATTCATAGCACCTCCTGAAAATTTAAGAAGCAATACAGAACGATATGATTGTAAGTGCCGGTCGAGTTTTTAACTCGACCGGCACTTTTTCTTGCCGAATACACCCCTTTTATGACGGTTCAAACCTCACAATTCTTAAAGGTTTGTTTAGCTTTTTGGCGATATTTATCGAACTTAGCGTCCCTTTTGAGGTGCCATTCCAGAAAGCAATAACAAATTCTGCATTTTCAACAATGTGCTTGTTCCTGACAGGCCCGGCTCCACGACCGTAACGTTTCCAGTCAGGTTTAAAGATCAAAGTTGGAATTTGATTTTCATGAGCATATTTTTCTCCCAGGGCATCAGCACCTTTCGCCCCACCAGAAACAATTACGCTGATCTCATACTCATCAAGAATTTGTTTAAGCAAAGCAAAATCGTGAAAACTAATTGACCCTACAACAGCTGTTTTCATACACCCTCCTTTTATTGAATTGATCTAAGCAGCTCATATTCAAGAGAGTAATGTGTCGCTGTGACGTATTCGTACACAGTCGGATTATTTTTTTTATTTTTTAAAAACAGTCCAGATGTCAATCGGTTTCACTTTAATGGAGCGTTCTGCTACTATGGCATCTCATAAAGCTGGGTTATGAGGACTCGTTGCAAATGAAAAGATTTAATAGGGGGAGGTAAGATAGATGCATGGAGCAAATCTGGTCAAACTACTCAAGGTTATCGATATGCTTGGCAGCCATCGTGGAGCCAGCGT
>DZDC01000149.1 GCA_022736595.1 Draconibacterium orientale
CACAAAAAAAAAGCCGAATCTTTTCAGATTCGGCTTCTCAGTATTCGATACTTTGCTTAGTTTACAGCTTCTTCAGCGGGAAACGCAACTACAGAAACATAAGAACGATCGTCCTTTTGTTTTCTGAAAGCTACCATTCCGTCAACCAATGCAAAGAGGGTATGATCTTTTCCAATTCCAACGTTAGTGGAAGGATGATGTTTGGTTCCGCGTTGGCGAACAATAATGTTACCTGCGCGTACTGCCTGACCGCCATAGACTTTTATGCCCAATCGTTTGCTTTCCGATTCGCGACCATTTTTTGAACTACCTGCACCTTTTTTATGAGCCATGCTTTTTCGTTTTTACGGGTTAAACATTTAATGAACTATGCAGTAATATTTTCAATACTGATCTTGGTGAAATACTGACGGTGTCCGTTCTTCACTCGATAGGTCTTACGACGCTTTTTCTTGAAAACAATTACCTTGTCACCTTTAAGGTGTGATAGGATTTTTGCGGAAACTTTGGCACCTGCAACAACGGGTGTTCCAACCTTAATGTTTGAACCGTCTTCGATAAGAAGAACTTTGTCAAAATCGAGGTTTGCTCCTTCTTCGCCTTCCAAGCGGTGTACAAAAATCTGTTGATTTTTCTCCACTTTGAACTGTTGACCGGCGATCTCTACGATAGCGTACATCTCTTTTTATGATTTAGTTAATACTAAAATTTAGGGCTGCAAAGGTACATATTTTTTTCATTTACAAAAGGTTTGAAAATAAATTTGATGAATTATTTTTCTTTTGCTCCATTTTTAAAAATCTTTGTGAACCACTTTGATACTTCGACTGGCTCAGTGCAGGCCGACTCACTTCGGCTATACTCAGCACATCGCAATACATCGCTTTGTGGTGAAAAAAATAAAACCAAGAACTAATTCTCTGCGTTCTCTGCGCCTCCGCGGTGCAATTTTATTTTTCGTCCTAATAACGAAATATAAACAGTCCTCCCTCTAATCTTAAGATTGCTGAGCCGCAATGGCTTCGGCCACCCGCTGTCCGTCGATGGCTGCCGATACAATGCCTCCCGCATAACCCGCTCCTTCTCCCGAGGGATAAAGATTGGCCACTTGGGGATGATGAAGCTTCGTTTTGTCGCGAGGAATGCGCAATGGACTCGAAGTTCGCGACTCCACCCCCAGCACTATGGCTTCGGGGTGCAAATAGCCCCGCATCTTTTGCTCAAATACACTAAAACCCTTTCGCAATCGAGTGCCAATAAACTCAGGAAGCCATTGATGCAAAGTCGATGAATGCACCCCTGGATGGTAACTGGTGGCTGGCAGTGACTCCGATTTTTGTCCTTTTACAAAATCCGTTAGTCTTTGAGCTGGAGCAATTTGACCTCCTCCGCCATGTTCAAATGCCATTTGTTCTAAAGTTTGCTGATATTTCAATCCTGCAAAAATTCCTTCCTTGGCGTAATTCTTCAAATCCTCTTGTTTTATCTGAACCACCATACCTGAGTTGGCAAAACGTGAATTGCGCATGGACGGCGACATTCCATTCACCACAATCTCATTGGGAGCGGTGGCTGCTGGCACAATAAAGCCACCTGGGCACATACAAAAACTGTAAACTCCCCTATCCTGTACCTGACTCACCAAACTGTAAGCTGCTGCAGGCAAATATTCACTGCGAAGTTCGCAATGATATTGAATTTGATCAATTACCGTTTGTGGATGCTCTACCCGAAGACCCATGGCGAATTCTTTGGCTTCAAGTGTAATTCCTTGCTGGTGTAACAGATGGTAAATATCTCGAGCTGAATGACCCGTTGCCAAAATTACCGCTATGCCCATAAATTTCTTTTCGCCCACTTGCACTCCTGCCAGTTGCTTTCCATTCCAAATCAACCCATCGACCCGATGACTGAAATGAACCTCCCCACCAAACTCAAGAATGGTATTTCTAATGTTTTGAATAATTTTTGGTAGCTTATTGGTGCCAATATGAGGATGGGCTTCGATACCAATTTCGGAATCGGCACCGTGGTAAATCAAAAGGTTTAACACAGAATTTACATCGCCTCTTTTGGTACTTCGGGTGTATAATTTTCCATCTGAAAAGGCACCTGCTCCTCCCTCGCCAAAGGAATAATTGCTGTCGGGATCCACCACGCTTTCTCGGTTGAGCAATGCCAAATCGCGCTTGCGTTCCTTTACTTCCTTACCCCGCTCAAGTACAATGGGTTTGAATCCCAATTCGATTAACCGCAAGGCTGCAAAAAGTCCTGCAGGGCCACTGCCAACAACGATCACTGCTGGGCGATCCATCACCGATTTAAACTGAGGCTCAATCGTTTTAGTTTGGGCTTTTTCGCCAACAAACACTTTTATATAAACATTAATTTTAACCTGCTTTTGACGCGCATCAATACTTTTACGAACTATTTGAACCTCGTTGATCTCCGCTTCGGTCAATCTAAGTAATTCCGCCGCTTTTCTTTTGAGAATAAGGAGCTGTGAAGCTTCTTCAGGTTTTACACTAAGGCTTATTTCATGAATCATGTTTTATTTTGCTTTAATTTCCTCAGCGGTTTTGGCTGCCAATTGCGCTGCTTTTTCCGCATTTACTATTCCTCCCGTGGTGGTTAGCTTATTGAGTTTGGTGGTTTTGGCTTGGTTATCGGGTCTGTTCACTTTAACTTTTGGATAAGTAATGGCAGATTGCAAAATAATAGTGCGAATTTGCGAAGCTGAAAGTTCGGGATAATAAGACGATAATAATGCGGCCAATCCTGTAACTATCGGTGCTGCGTCACTCGTCCCTGAAGAGCTTCGATAATTGTTTTCGGGAGAGCAAGTATAAATATTTACACCCGGTGCAAAAACGTCAACGGTTTTTGCTCCAAAGTTGGTAAACCTAGCAGCTAAATCTGGCCCTATTTCAGAACCTGAAGCGGCCACATCGATCCAATGGCTTCGCTGATGCTCTAATGGTGTTGGGAAATGCAAAATTTTATCGTTGTTTTCGGAACTGTTCCCTGCTGCATGCACAATTAGTACATCGTGGGCTATAGCGTAATCAATGGCTTGTCGCACAAAATCGGGATGAGGGCTCATATCCTTTCCAAAACTGCAGTTGATAATTTTTGCACCATTATTTACAGCGTATCGAATGGCTAAAGCAACATCCTTATCATATTCATCACCACCAGGTACCACACGAAGCACCATCAGTTGCACCGAATCGACTATACCCATGGAACCCTTACCATTGTTGGATATGGCGCCTACAATTCCTGCCACTCCTGTACCATGTGAGCTCGCTTTAATGGGTCCTGTAACATCGTCATTGCCATAAATACTGTCGGTAATATCGTCCACACGATCGCCTACAATTGCTGGGCGAGGCTGATAATCGGGATTATATTTTTTGGCTAACTCTTTATTATAATGATCAATAGCAGCCAGATAATAATTTTTGTCTACCTCATTTTGATAAGCCCAGAGCAGAAAACGTTGATCTTTTAGAATAACTTCGTCATCAGTCTTAATTTTGCCCACCATTTCTTGGGTCAGGGTGTCGGTTTGAAGATAGTCCTTGAGTCGCTTTTGCGATTTATCCAGCATCTTCAACATATCGTTATAAGTCTCGATTCGTTTCAAAGCTATATCCCGAAAGGATTCGTACTTTACTTTGGATTGGGCCCACATTTCGTACATAGCTTTATCCTCCGCTGAAATTTGTTTTATGGATTTATTTTCAAATTGGTTGCGATGGGCAGCATAAAACCGAACGAATTCTAAATTTTCACCGTCGATGTTTTTTCCGTTGGGTCCTCCAATAAAATTCCACCCATGGTAATCGTCAACGTATCCATTGCCATCCTCGTCGATGCGATTGAACGGAATTTCTTTGGGATTTTTCCACAGTCGATCTCTAAGATCTTCTTGAGCGGTGTCAACCCCCGAATCGATGATGGCTACCACCACTATTTTGGGGGTTCTCTTTTGTTGATTAAGAAAGGCTTTAGCCTCTAAAAGTGAAATCCCTGCCTTTTGAGATTGGCTCATTGAGGTCAGATGCCAGGCAATACTATCGCGTTGACCCATGGAAACGAAGCTCCATGCAATTAGGATTATAATAGTTAATATTCTCATAATGTGAGTTATAGTTGGGATTAATAATATAAGGTAAATCTACACATTTATTTTATAATTGACATTTTCTTTTGTTAAAAAACGAAAATCTGCTTTGTAAGCATGAGCACCGAGAAATTCTGTAAAAAATAAAAGCCTCCCATAAGGAGGCTTTCAATTTTTTAATGACCTTACTGTTCGTCTATTTGAGAGGTTTAACAGTAAATTTCACCTTTGAAGACATCACGATATCAATGGCTTCTGCAGGCAATTCCTCAACCACATTTCCAGTGATACGAAAATGGAAGGTTCTGTTGTCGAGATACTTTTTCAAGCTGTTGTTGTTGATGGTGAAAATAACCGATTGATCACCAGGTTGAATGTCGTGAGCCTCAGCCATAACTTCAGAGTTTTCAAAGTCTTCGGTTAAACTAACCCTAAGATAAAGATCGGATACGAAGCCAAAATGCAAATCAGCAGTTGGTTCTTCGATGGCTAATTGCACCTGATCGAAACTTCCGTCGGAAATCATTCCTTCGTTAAAATCATTGGCTTTCAATACTGAATCAAAATTAAGATTGAAATAATTTTCGTAAAGGATGGTTTCTTCTTTAGCACCTGGATCAACAGAGTCTAAAGTAAAATGATAGTCGGGCAAACTTTGGGTAACATCAAATGCAACCAAATCCTTAATCTTTTCACAGGATTGAGTAGTGAAGATTATAACTATCAAAGGCAATAGGCCTAACAAGGTAAGCTTTCTTTTCATAAAAGTTTGGTTTTTTGGATTTAATGGTGCAAATATAGATACTTATTAGCAAGAAAAATCAGGTAATTTCCTTATTTTTATTACTTTATTGAAAATATTTCATGAAGTTAAATAAGTTGTGTATTTGAGAAGCCTAAAGCGAGACCGTTGCAAAATTATCTAAAATATAAGATTTTAACTTTTTTGACTTCAA
>DZDC01000150.1 GCA_022736595.1 Draconibacterium orientale
CCTGCACGTCCGTGGAGCTGGTTCAGTTCTTACGTTTTATCAACAATTGCGCTCTGCTATATTGAGCCACTGCCTTTACTTCAACTGCATCGTTCTTTCTACTCCTGACGCATTCATCGGGGCGCAACAATTGATAAAACGCTACTCAATCAAGGTTTGGATGGAAGTGGTTGTATCAAACCTTAGTGGTTGGACATTAATTTGAATTTTTATTCGACCATAGCCCTTTTAATACATGATGCAAATATTTAAGCAGATACGATAGTTGGTCCATAATCATTCCAAGAACAAGAGTTAGTCCAGCCAAAGTAAAAATAAAAACTCCAAATCCTGCATCCACGTCCAATACCCAGAATATCCTTTTGTGATCAATTATATCGAAGAGCACAAAGGGAACAATGAGTGCAATTAATGAGATCAGAATAAAGGTTTTGGTTGTCAATCGTTTGTGCTTGATAGCAGCGTATGAAGGGTAGATCCATATACACAATATGTAGATCATTCCAATTGCTATTCCAGTTTTGGATGTAAGAGGCAAAAAGAGGAACGAAACATTTGCCCAGCCCATAAACAATGATCCGATTGCCAAGCAAGCAGAAAATAAGATAAACCTGCCGCCAATAGTAATAATGGCTTGACGTTCAACAAGACAGTTCAGATCACGGCCGGGATTCGCTTGCATGATTATCCCATCCGTTATATTCGAGATTTTTTTTCTGGTTTTATATGACTTGTAGTGGGCAATAACTTTTTCCAGCATCTAATCAACTCATCAATCAGGATAATTTTTGTGAACAGCACAGCACTATTTTTAGTATTTTTGTATAGTCTTTTATTTTGGAGTGGAGTTGTCTGAAAGTCAACATCTTTTGGTGACAGAATGCCAACTTTCTGAAATCAGAAAAAATACCTTTTACACAGAATTATTTGCAGACCTCAAAAAATAAATAAAAAAACGACACCACCTGTCATTGCCATAGGAGATAATGGCATCATATCAAAACGGTTTGCATTCAGTCTATATTGAACATACTGCCACGTTGCTAATATCTATCGCATGGCAGCCACACCACATTGGGAGTTTACAGCTAAAATATGACGACCGGCAACCATGACACACTTGTTTATAGACTTTCACAAATTCTGGTTAAGCTCAACCAAGGAGAGAAACTCGATCCTTTGTCTTTAGCCGATGAATTCGGTGTCAACCTACGAACGATCCAGCGCGACCTCAATGTGAGATTTGCTTATCTCCCCTTGCAAAAATCCGAGGGGAAGTATCACCTCGATCCGACTTATCTTGGAAAACTAAACACTCGCGACATTGAGCGTTTCGCAAGTTTGGCAGGTGTTCGAGGCTTATTTCCATCTCTTTCCGATGACTTTCTGGGAGATATATTTGATACTCGTATCCAATCAACTCTTCTAGTTAAAGGACATAATTATGAAAATATTTCTGGTAAAGATACAATATTCCGCCAGTTGGAGCAGGCTATTATCGCCAGAAGCCATATAACCTTCGATTACAAAAAAGGAGAAGGATACAAACACTATGATTCAATTGCCCCGTATAAACTGATCAATCATAAAGGAATCTGGTATCTCGTAGCGCGTGATGGAGACAAGCTAAAGACTTTTTCTTTTTCTAAATTAGAAGGAGTACGTCAACTTGATACTCGTTTTGCACAAGAGCCAGAGATCGACAAGATGTTGCGGGAAGAAGATGGTATCTGGATTTGTGAGGAGAAGAAAGAAATCGTCTTAAAAATTAATTTCGAGATTGCGGCTTATTTCAAGCGCCGAAAATTGATAGCTAATCAGGTTATAGAAAAGGAATTGGAGGATGGAGGACTCATCATTTCAGCCAAATTCGGACACGTAAACCAAATAATACCGATTGTACGATACTGGATTCCACATATTAGAGTTATCAGTCCAGAGGGGTTGCAAAAAGAACTGGAAAATGAGTTGCTGAATTATATCGATAGGTCAAGCAATCATGAGAAAATATAGTGTTTTTTTTGAAACAAAAAGCAACGAGTACGCGAAGCAAGCAGCTTTTTTATTAGGTCTTGGGGCATTTACCAAGGCTTACTGAATCATGGAGAAAACAAACTGCTGTTATTTACTATCTTCAACCAAACCTTTGGAGAACCAAATGACAATGATCAAATGTAGTGAGTGTGGCAAGGATATTTCTGATAAAGCAACAGTATGCATAGGATGTGGCGCACCCATCCATGTATTAAACAACCAAACCGATACCTCCAATGGATCTGGCAAAATTGATTTTGATAATTTCAGGGCAGCGTTTGGCAAATTTTCGGATCAAGCTGCGACTGCTGTTGAAGGCGCAATTTGTTTAGGAAAGAATAAAGCTACGAGTGCTATAGAAAGTGCTATTAGTTTAGGAAGGGAAGCCTTTCAGTCCCAGGCTGAAAAAGACGCTGCGGCAATAGAAAATCTGGCCACTCAGGAGTTTGGCGCTTCAAGCGAACAGACAACTGAATCTCAACTGAAGTGTTACAAATTTAAAGCTGCGCTGGAAAGTACAATAGATATGAAATTTGCAGAAGTCCTTAAGACAAAACCGGAGGCTGAAAAATATCTTAGTTATGTTGATGCACAGATATTGACAGCCTCTGTTCGTAATATTTTTAAAACAGTTTTATCATTCACACCACCACAAATGGAGGCTGCCTGCAGACTTAGTGAGGCTGTTCTAGCTCCATCAGCACAGGAAAAACAAAATCTGATCAAAGCGTCTATAGGTTTAGCCGGCGGTACAGCCGGTATCGGGATGGTAATAGGCGGTGTTGGTGCGGCACTTGGCTGGGGAGCAAGCATAGTGACTTCCATTACTGCAGCTTTTGTAGGGTCCTCAATTGCTGGCCCAGTCGGATGGGTTATAGCGGGAGTTGGCTTGGCAGCTATCGCTGGATATTTTGCAACTTCCAGCAACAAACAAACTGATACTGAACGTTTTCTCAATGTCCTAAAAAAAGCTTCATCAAAAGCTGTTGATGCGATCTGGGAGAAATATGGAGATGAGTTGTCGAAAGCCGCTGATCAGGGCAGCTCAATCTCATAAAGGAAATCGTACTATCGCGTTTATCCGCAGTTCAAAAATAGACTTGGAGTAATTTTGTGGATGCTAATAATCTTTTAGATGCATCGGTCACGATTGTACCGACTCAATTGGCCTACATGCACATTCCGGCCAACGAATTACGGCAATTTGTGGATGGTATGTTTCCAACGCTGGCTAAATACCCGTTAGCGGACTCAGTGTCAGGATATGGGCATCGCTATGCGGCAGGGCATGATCTTTTTTTAGATATTCCGAAAACAATTTCTTCGCATGGTCCATTTGAAGGTATAAAACATGCGGGGCATGTTCTGCTAACAGACTTTCCAACTAAAGCAGGAATTCCAATTCCAGGGTTATCGCAATCGGGTTTGGGAAAATTACTCGAAGAGGCTGGAATCCACCGTGGATGGATGCAAATTAATCTGTGCGAAACAGGAGTTGGCTTCTTTGCAATTGCCGAGGGATCTATCGATTTGATTGCAGCGCTGCATGGCTCGTTGAAGATGGATGTAGGAACTTTTTTCGATACTTTTGTCGAAGGGAGCCTAGAGATAAGTTTTGCTTTGATTACGAAAAACCCAATTCTCATGGCCGGTGGTGTTGAAAATATCCTTGCAGGAATTGTTGCATCTTGGAAATCATTGTCTGTCTATGTTGATCCTCTGGATTTCTTTGGTTCAGCAGGCACTTCAGCGTTCATTGGCTTCATGTTGGCTTATGGTCTTGCTGGTGAGAATCTTAGTGATGCTGGAAAAGATGCAATTCGTAGCGGTGCTATTGGGGCCTTCTTTGCTTTGTCACCAGCTTTTGGCTTCGGAGCCTTGTCCGGTTTCACTGCATACCGGCTTGGCAGCATCCTTGCAAAACAGCAAGAAGAACTTATGAGAGACTGCTTATCTCTCGACGAGCAAACATATCGATTACTGTGGGATGAAATTTGTCAAGGCAATTTACCCGTACAAAAGCTACTCGATTGTACAGTTCTTCGACATAGCTTGTTTGACTCTGCCCCCGTTCTGCCGAATAAAATTGATTTTTTATCAGACGAATTCGTCAAGTTGTCAAGCAAATGTCAGACATTAAGAACTAATGCTTCAATGCTTGGAGTTAATATTGCTACTCTTCAAACTAAACCGACAGTGCTGTCCGACGATCCCTCTTCCTTAATCAAGTGGTACCGTTCATTTGCATAGTCGATTTTGAAAAAATCGTTATTCAAAACCAACTATTTTAAAACGATTGGAAGGACTTAACTGATAAGTGGAAATACAACACTATTATGGTTTATTCCGATTATGCTTTGCTGGCACAAGATCACAACAAAAATATCTTGGCAATATTAAATAACCACTTTGACATTGCAGAGAGGCGTATCGACGAAGTTTACAACCAACACTTCTCAGACCCAAAGGCTGTCGTCAACCGACACTGGCGACATACAAAAGATATTCCTTATGACTTGGTAAGCCCGTTTAAATATGTGTATGATCTTGTCTCAAAAAAAATTATTCCAAACAAGAAAATCTATGAATTCCCTAAGTCAGGTAAATCACAAGAAATGGAACAAATATTTTCAGAACAGTTACTTAACCTTTCTGGCCTTGAAAAAGAGATAAATGCATACGTGAAACTGTATCAGGAACTTTTTGAAAAAGAGTTGTCAGATATTCTTGAAATTGTGCCTGCTTTTCAGAGGGAAGCTTTTTCTAAAAAATTAAAATTTAATATAGATCGCCTACAGACTCCTATAGATGGAGCAAGAGAAGCTGCACTGTTTTTGGTGGCTGGCATCATAAGTAAGGTTCTATCGGGAAACATTGGTGGCTCATTCTCTGCTGGTTCAGCGGTAAGTCAAACAATTTATTTGAGCCAACTTTCCTGGTTCGGATCATTATGGGTAAGCATTATCGGGACACCTGTGGGAAATAGGGGGACACCGTGGGAAATAGGGGGACACCATACCTGAAAACATATGCAAACGAGTATGGTGCCAC
>DZDC01000032.1 GCA_022736595.1 Draconibacterium orientale
GTATATCTTACCTCTGCACCATTCGGAGTTTGTGTAATATAATCCATTTTCATGCGTCATCGGCATTATAAGCCCAGCACTAAAACACTTTCTTAAAGCAACGCTTGCGCTTGTGCTGGATGTGTTCGTAGTTTTTCCAGTTCTTGATGGCGCGGGCATTAGTTTCAAAAATACCTGTGGTTTCGATGTACTTAAGGCCATGTTTCACCATTTCATTTTGAAGCTCTGCTTGGAGTATTACCGCGGCTCCAGTACTGTGGTATTCCTTCAAAACTCCTGTCAGCAACTGATCCACCGTATCTCCTCCTTTGGCTTTAAGGGCTCGCATCAAATGAAAAATACCAAAGGGCAGCAAACTTCCCTTAGCTTTCTGCATGGCTCGGCTCATGCTCGGAAGTCCCACTATAAAGCCAATAGGCTTGCCTTCCAACTCCACCATTTTTATAAAATTGGGATTGAGCATGGTCTGGTATTTCTGAGCATAATAATGTGCCATCTTGGTATTAAAGGTATTGACAAAGGGCAGCACATCAAAGCTTCCATTCAATATATCAAAAACCTGATGGATATAGGGTTTGAGCTCAGAGGTATCCTTAAAATGCCGCACCGTAATTCCGTAGCGCTGCTTCACAAGCTCCGCTCCACGCATGGCTTTTTCTTGGGCTTGCGCTCCTAAAGTAAGTCTAAATTCCACCCAATCAATTTCCTTTTCGTAACCCGCACTTTCCACCAGATTTTGGTAATAAGGCTTATGAAATTCGCTGGCAATGGAGGGTAAATATTCAAAACCTTCCACCAACATCCCTTGATGGTCGAGATTGTTAAAACCCAAAGGCCCATACACTCCCACCATGCCTTGGCTGCGTAAAAAATCCTCAGCCGTTTTTAAAAGTGCATGGGCAACATCGGGATCGTCGATGCATTCAAAGCGCGAAAAACGTCCCATCATTTCATTACGCTCTTGGTTATAACCATGATTGATGATGGCTCCAATGCGACCCACCACTTTCCCGTTGAGTATGGCAATCCAAAATTGGGCTGTGGCTTCTTCAAAAGCGGGATTGGTAAGCGGATTAAGGCTTTTCATCTCATCAGATTTGAGTGGAGGTACCCACATCTTATCGTTTTTATACAATTGAAAAGGAAAATCAACAAATTTCTTTGCATCTGACTTGCTTGCTACAACTTGAATCTGAACTGCCATTTGTTTACTGTTTTATATTGAAAACTCTTGTTTAACAATTTCTTTAAATTCTTCAAAAACCAAGGCATTAAAAGCCAAAAGCTCTTTTCCAAAGATATAATCCTCACCTCCAGAAAAATCTGAGATCTTTCCTCCTGCCTGTTGCACAATAAAAACTCCTGCGGCCACATCCCATGGACGAAGTCCGTATTCAAAAAATCCATCTACCCTTCCGCAAGCGGTATAGGCCAAATCGATGGCCGCTGAACCCAAACGTCGAATACCACGGGTATGAATCATGCACCATTTAAAGAGCTCCATATAGGCATCCATCTTAGAATAGTCGTAATAGGGAAAGCCTGTGGCTAAAAGACTTTGATCGAGATTGGAGGTTTTAGAAACTTCAATCTCTTTGCCGTTAAGGTAAGCTTTAGAATCTTTCCAAGCATAAAAAGTCTCGTTAAGATTGGGTTCATGTATCACCCCCATCACCATGCTGCCACGGTACATCAACCCAATGCTAATGCAAAAAGGAGGCAAAGCGTGGATGTAGTTGGTGGTACCATCCAGTGGATCGATAATCCAGTTGTAATCGTCGGAACGAAAGTCGGAAGTACCTTCTTCAGCAATAAAGCCCGAACCGGGCAAAAGCACCGAAAGTGCATCCACCAATTGACGCTCTGAGCGCTTATCGACGTAGGTTACATAATCGTGAGTGCCTTTGGTTTCTATATCTTTCTGAGAGAGATTTTTACGCTCGTTCATCAAAAAAGCTCCCACTTCTTCACTCAATTGCACCACTTGGGTACATAGGTGTTGATAGTCCATTCTGTTTTTCTAATTCAATTTTAAGGCTTTAACCACCAATTCAGCCACATCAAAATTACTCACTTCTGCTTCTTTTTTGTGGTATTTCAATCCATCGGTAAGCATGGTCATGCAGAAAGGGCAAGCTGTAACCACGGTGTTACAACCCGTTTGCAAGGCTTCTTCGGAGCGTGCCACAAATATTTCCCGATCACCCTTTTCGGCCTCTTTAAACATTTGACCACCTCCTGCGCCACAGCACATGGCCGTGGATTTATTGCGATTCATTTCGTTGATTTCCAAACCCAAGGCTTCAAGCACTTGTCGTGGCGCAAGATATTCGCCATTTCCTCTTCCCAGGTAGCAGGGATCGTGAAAGGTAATGTTGAGGTTGGTGAGTTTGGCAGGGATTTTAAGCTTTCCTTCTTCAATCATGCGTTGCAAAAACTGACTGTGATGTTCCACTTCAAACTGCCCGCCAAGTTCGGAATACTCGTTTTTCAAAATATTGAATTCGTGGGGATCACAAGTGATAATTCGATTTACGTTGTACAATTTCAGAGTTTCGATGTTCATCAGCGCTTGCATTTGGAAGGTAAATTCGTTACCCGAGCGTTTGGCCAAATCGCCAGAATCGCTCTCTTCGGCTCCCAAAATACCGAAGGATATCCCAAGGTGATTGAGTATGCGAGCAAAATCAGCACTGACCTTTTTAGATCTTCGGTCGAAACTTCCTGCCGAGCCCACCCAGAAAAGGTATTCGGGCTGCTGACCCATTGCCGCCCATTGAGCCATGGTTTGCACTTCAATTTTTTGTTCTCCATTGAATATCTCCTCAGCCCAATTGCCCCTATCTTCGGCAGAAAACTGCCAAGGAGCACCATTGTTTTCGATATTGGTAATGGCATTGGCCAAAGTGGCTGGCGCAGCAGAGGTTTCCATATAATGATAGCGGCGCAGTTGATGAATGATGCTCAAAGGATCAATCTCGACTGGGCATGCCTCGGTGCAGGCGTTGCAAGTGGTGCAAGCCCATAGCTCTTCGGTAGTGACGCGTTCAAAAAGTTGGGGGCTATCGGGTTTTGATTTTTTACCTACGAGCGATTTTCCCATTGCCTCGATCCGGTCGCGGGTATCCATCATCACCTTTCGGGGCGAGAGTTTTTTACCAGTTAGGTTGGCAGGGCATTGATCGGTGCATCGGCCACATTCGGTGCAAGCGTAGGCACTCATCAGTTGCTGAGGCGCCAAATCCACAATATCTTTGGCTCCAAAGGTGGTAGGCGGTGGCGTTTGACCATCGTCCTGAAGCAAACCCATAGCAATTTTAACTTCGCGGGTAATACTCTCCATATTAGGGAGATAGGCTCGAGGTTTTAACTTTGAGAAATAAACATTGGGGAACGCCAAAAAAACGTGAAAGTGCTTGCTATAAGGAATATAGTTAAGAAAAACAAGGATACCTACAATATGAAACCACCATGCAAAACGTTCCACAAAAATCAAACTTGATACCGACAAGCCTGATAACAGTGGCATAAGAATGGAGCTTAAGATAAAACCTTGGGTAGGATGATAATGCTCTGGCATTTTAGATTGAAGTACCGCATCGGAAGCATTCATTGTAAAAAAAGCCAACATCAATGATATCTCAAAAAGTAATATTAAATTAGCATCCAATCGAGGCCAACGATTCAATTCGGGTTTCTGAAATCGAGAAATCTTAAGAAAATTACGTCGAATGAGAAAGATAACACAAGCCACAATCACCGACAGAGCAAAAAGTTCAACCATGCCCACAACGAAGCCGTAAAAAGGCAAGAAGCTTAAAATACGATGCGAACCTATGAGCCCGTCTAAAACGATCTCAAGCATTTCGATATTTACAATAATGAATCCTACATAGACAAAAATATGTAAAATTCCAGAAATGGGCTTCTGCTTCATTTTAGATTGCCCAATGGCAATACTAAACATTTTTTTCCAACGAATCGAAGACTGATCAGAAGGCAAAAGTCCATGAGCCAATTTTAAATTGGACAGAATAGTTTTGAAATTGAGGGTAAAAAGCGTAAATCCACCCAACAATATCATTGCAAATAATATTGATGATAGCATAATAGAATAGGTTTAATGTTTTTGTTTAATGTTTTTCAGTTATTTAATACTTGTGGCACCCAATAGGTTCCTCAAAAAAAATGAAGTGGTAAATGTAGTAAAAACCTTTTAAAAAATTACACCTCACTGATTAGACTTTTAAAAATGCCGAAACCAAAATAAGCTTGCGAATAGATATCATATTTCTTTATACCTTTGGCGATATGGAGAAGTGCTGGAAATTTAAGGAAACAAAAGATGAAAAATTGGTAGAAGAGCTCTCAAAGGCTCTCAACATCAATAAAGTACTAGCAAAACTTTTGGTTGATCGCAACATAAAAAGTTTCGACGAAGCCAAACAATTTTTCCGTCCTCAGCTCTCCGACTTGCACGACCCCTTTCTCATGCTCAATATGGATAAAGCCATCAAAAGGCTCAATGAAGCCGTGGAAAGAGGCGAGAAAATTTTGATTTATGGCGATTATGATGTGGATGGCACCACTTCGGTAGCCATGGTGTACTCCTATTTGAAGGAGTTTTATCCGCATATCGACTATTACATCCCCGATCGATACCTTGAAGGTTACGGCATTTCCTTTCAAGGCATTGACTATGCCGAAGCCCATGAGCAAAAACTTGTAATTGCCTTGGATTGTGGCATCAAAGCCAACGAAAAAATTGATTATGCCAATCAGAAAAACATCGATTTCATCATTTGCGATCACCATCTTCCTGGCGAAGAAGTACCTAAAGCATTGGCTGTTTTAGATCCTAAACAGCATGAATGCCAATATCCCTGCAAGGAACTTTCTGGTTGTGGCGTAGGGTTTAAACTATTACAGGCTTGGAGCCAAACACAAAACATCGAAAAAGAACGCCTTTTTCATTATTTAGATTTGGTGGCGGTAAGCATTGCAGCAGATATTGTAAAAATAACGGGAGAGAATCGCATTTTGGCTTATTTTGGGTTAAAGCAACTCAACGAGAATCCAAGACCCGGCATTGAATGCATCCTTGAATACAGTAATATTAAGAAAGTAAGGCATCGCGAAAGCGATAAATACGCCTTTGAAAAAGAACTCTCTATCAGCGACTTAGTCTTTGCCATTGCGCCACGAATCAATGCTTCGGGCCGCATGGACTCGGGTAAAAAATCAGTGGAATTGCTCAACTGCAAAAACCTTGATGAAGCTAAAATCCTCGCTACTGGCATTAATGAACATAACAAAGAGCGTAGAACCCTCGATACCGACACCACCGAAGAGGCTCTGGATATTATTTCGAAAAATGAAACCGTGCGCCAAGCCATGAGCACTGTGGTTTACAACGATCATTGGCACAAAGGGGTGCTGGGTATTGTGGCCAGCCGCTTAACCGAAAATTTCTACCGACCTACCATCGTACTTACATTGAACGACGGAGTTTATACAGGTTCAGCACGTTCGGTTCGGGGATTTGATATTCATCAAGCCATCGAAAACTGCAGCGACCTACTCACTAGTTTTGGTGGTCATAAATACGCCGCAGGAATGTCGATGAAACGCGAAAACATTAAAGCATTTATCGAAAGATTCGAAAATTATGTGAAGGAAAACATCACCGAAGAATCGCTCAATCCCCAAATCGATATCGATGCCAATCTAAATATTGAACAAATAACGGAAGGATTTTATAATGTCCTTAAACAATTTGCCCCTTTCGGACCAGGAAATATGACCCCTGTTTTTGCCTCAGACGGACTGCGTGATACGGGTTTTGCCCGCGTGGTAGGAAACAATCACCTCAAACTTCAAGTCTGCTATCCCGACAACCGCAACCTAAGTTTTGCTGCTATCGGTTTTGGATTGGCTGATAAAATGCACATTATCAATAGTAAACTACCTTTTGAGATGTGTTATGTAATCAACGAAAATGTTTGGAGAGAAAAAAGTAGCCTTCAGTTGGTGGTAAAAGATTTTCGTATAAGTGGCAATTAATTCATTGCAAATATTGTAATATTTAATTCAATATAAAACCATCAAATCAAATGTCAAAAGTAATCATCGAAAAAGTGAGCCCACAACAAATCCGACGCTTTGGCATCGACAGTTGGCCCATTTGGACTAAAGAAATTTCGCGTTTTGATTGGCATTACGCCAGCCAAGAGCAGTGCTATTTTATTGAAGGTGAGGTAGAAATTGAAACCGAAGAAGGAAATTATACCGTTAGAAAGGGCGATTTTGTCACCTTTCAACAAGGGTTAAAATGCACTTGGAACGTGATAAAACCCGTACAAAAACACTACAATTTTGAATAAACAATCGTGAAAGGTCGTGTAGTTGAATCCACAGGAAGTTGGTATTTGGTGGACACTGAAGCGTTTTCAGAGCCTGTCAAATGCAAGCTAAAAGGACATTTCAAAATCAAAGGTATCAAATCGACCAATCCCATTGCGGTAGGCGATCAGGTTCAGTTTGAAATGGATCGCAACAATGAAGTAGGCTTGATTTATACCATCGAAGAGCGCAAAAACTATATCATTCGCCGATCGGTAAATCTCTCAAAAAGAACCCACATTCTCGCTTCCAATCTCGACCAGGCGGTTCTGGTAGCCACACTTGCCCAACCTCGCACCAGTACCGGCTTCATGGATCGATTTTTAGTTACCGCCGAAGCTTACCATATCCCCGCCCTTATTGTCTTCAACAAAACCGACCTCTACGACGATGATCAGCTGGCTCAACTTTGCGAAATGAAGGCGCTCTATGAGAAGTGTGGTTATCGTTGCTGTGATGTTTCAGCCCTTAAAAAGCTTGGAATTGCTCAATTGACAGATCAATTAAAAAATAAAGTAAGCCTGCTTGCTGGACATTCCGGAGTGGGAAAGTCTGCCTTGGTAAACGCAATGGATCTTGGTAAAAACATCAAAACTGGTGAAATCTCGGAGGTTCACGCCAAAGGAACCCACACCACCACCTTTGCAAAAATGCACTCCCTTAGTTTTGGCGGCTTCATTATCGACATCCCAGGCATCAAAGAATTTGGTTTGTTTGATTTCGACAAAACCGATCTTGGTCACTATTTTCCCGAAATACGCGACTATATGGATCATTGTAAATTCAACAATTGCAGTCACGAACACGAACCCCATTGTGCGGTAATCGAAGCCGTTGAGCTTGGCCATATTGCTCCCAGCAGATATCAAAACTATCTCAATATGCTCCATGGAGAGGACATGAATGAGGTGGACTATTCAGAATAAAACATCATTAGGCTTTCTTGTACTTCTATTGCTTCTTTACCATTTGCTAAAACAATAGTACCTGTGGTGTAGAAACGCTTTTTCCATAGTTAAAATGAGTTACATCAAAGGTTTCTATCCCATTCCTCCCTAACACTTTTGTCAAAAAATAAAGAGGCTGTCTGAGAATTTCAGACAGCCTCTTCAATATTGATTTACCCGTTATTATACCGATGTGACTTACAAAATAGTTTGCACTATTTTGTAAATACAATTGGTATTATTGGTTAACAACCATTTTATAGGTAATGCGCTCGCCTTGGAACATCACGGTGTAGTAATAAACCCCTGAAGCCAATTTTTGAGCATTCACTTCGATGCTGTTGTTGCCAGTGACTGCGTCACGGGTTTCGGCAATAAGCACCTGACCCATTAGGTTACGAAGTTCAAAACTTACCTCTCCACTACGTGGAACAAAATATCCAATATGCACCATGCCATGAGCAGGGTTGGGTTGGTTTTGATCTACTGTGAAAGGAGCAGCTTCAATTCCATTAACATTAACATCGTACATGCCAAACAAGGTAATGCAAGTGTTATCATTATTAGGATTGGGATCGCCTGGCATGATAATCTTACCACACAAGAGGTAGTTATTTATAGGACAATGGAAGGTGGTATTGAAAGTATAATCGAGGGAGTCGCCTACGGCTATTGTACCTGAATAAACTTCACTTGCATACGGACTTCCGTTGATAAGATACTGAACTGGAATATTACTTATAGCATCTGTACCTAAGTTTTTGATGCGTAAGGTAACTGTGGTAGCATAAGTTACCTTGGTAGTATCGGCCCAGCGAGGATTCACAGTAATGTAGGACGCATAAGCTTCAATATTAGGAGCGGTAACATTAAAGTTAGCGCAAGCGGTATCGTTATGCTCGTATGTGTCATTGGGTAATGTAGTCCAGGCACAAAGCTCGTAGTTGGTTACTGGGCTTTGGAATGTTGCAGGGAAGGTGAAACTGTGTGTAGCACCAGAAGCTAAGCCACCACTAATATTAGCAGTACCCGTAACAGGAGTTCCACCATTTACACTGTACTTCACAGGGATAGACATCAAGGTATTGCTTCCATTGTTGCGAAGGGTAACGGTTACGATGTTATTGTTGGAGCCCATAACTGTACTAGCCACAGGAGCATCAATTGAAATAACACTTGCATCATAAGGAATTACAGGAAGCAATATTCTTGGATCGTCAAAGGCAAAACCATCGGCGTTGCTACTTGCATCGCTATAGAAGTTCAATTTGAACTGAATAGGATCTGATGCATTATTAAACTGGGTTAGTTGATAGGTAGCTTCTACCCAACCATTACTGTTACCTGCCCAATAATGTAAACCTCCGCCAGAAGTGTTGTACCAATTGGTAGCAAGCGAATCATCTTTGTATCCCAAGGTAATCCATGTGGAGCCACCATTAGTAGAATACTGCATGGTTACCCGTTCGCCAGCGGCTAAGTTGTAGTTGATCCAGAATTTCAACGTCGTACCAGTAGTACCAGAGAAGTTGACAAATGGACTCAAAAGGGACTCATTGACGTTGTTTGAATAATTAGTACTTAACTTGGTCATCCATGCATTGGGTGTGCTATGAGCAGTAGTAATGATGGTTCCTTGAGGAGTTCCCAATTCCCATTCGGTACCCGAGGGTATCCATTTACTAGGAGCATTATCAAAGTCTTCAATGTAATCTGGAGTTACTGTTGATAAGCCGCCATAGTACATGGCAATGGTATCGTTGGTTTGGTTGCTATCGTTTGCCATTACCACATAAGCTTTGATAAGGTTTGCTCCAATCAAGGCTGTGAAAGAAGTGCTGAAGGTAATACTTGAGGTATCACCAGGCGATAACATGCCGGCCCAGCTTTGAGTCACGGGGGTACTACCTGCATAAATGTAGGTAAAGTCAAGATTGGTTAGGGTATCGAAACCCAAGTTTTTGAACCTTACTTTCACATCAATGCTGTTTCCAGCAGGACCGTAGTTAATGCTTGGGCTCAGGAATTGCTTCATGGCTACATCCCACTGTTTTGGAGTAAATTCATAAGCTCCAATATCGGGAGTTAAAGTATCGCGTAAATTTCCATCTTGATCCATAGTTACATAACTTACCGGAGTTGCGTTGGCATTTAGATTTACAGACGTTGCATGTAAGTCGTGTGTTCCTATAAAATCAGGATTTGCACTTACTGAATTGGCATCTTTACCACTTGCTGACTGTAAAGCTGCGAGGTTGGCCACATTGGCGCCCCAATAACCTAAAGTTGCACCTGAAACATAGAAGTTGTTATAATCGCTGACCGTAATGGCGCTGGCAGTACCATTATAAATGGCCTGACCATTGCCAAAACCAACAAAATTATTATTAAGTAACTTATTATTACCTCCTCCAGAATTATAAAAACCTCTTGAATTAGAATTAGAATGTACATGGAAAGTATTGTTTACAAAGTATTGGTAGGTACTTGAATAATTATAAACACCATAGCTATAACTTGCTGAGCTTGGACAGATAATGCTAACACTATTGTTAAAGATTGTATTGGGAGCACTGACAGTTCCTGTATTAGAATTAAAATATAGGCCAAAGGCTGAAGTGGTAGGATTGATGTTGATATCATTACCCGATATTACATTAGGCCCAGTTGAATAATAGCTATAAATGCCATAACCAAAAGTAAAGCCAGAACCGTTTTCGAGATAGTTATCCGAAATAACAAATTTATTACTGTAGTAATTATAAATACCGTAGTTACGGAAGCCGTTAAAGATATTCTTAGTAATGGTATAATAATTAAGTGACCCTAATGAAGTACCATACAAGTACATAGAAGCATAGCCCCCATTCATAACGTTGTTATGGAATGTGATATTGCTACTTTTAGTGGTATAAACCGGTGTACTGGCATTAGTGATATATTCAGGAGCTTCTAAAATACAACCTTCAATGGTGATGTATTTAGCATCGTTTTCAATCACTACTACACGACCTGCATTGGCAACATTCGACTGAAGCTTCATACTGCGCAAGGTCACATATTTAGTTCCATTAAAACGTACAATATAGTTCTTAGAGACAATAGAACTAAAACTCAAGGTCACTGAGGTACTATCCAAGTTAGCACTTTGGAATACCACGGTTGATGAATCAGTTACGCCAGAAATTACTCCAAATTCAATTTGTGTATTGTAAATACCAGGAGCTACATTGATTACCACATGGCTATCTACCCCACAAGCCATCAACTTGATTCGCGCTTGGTTAAAGTCAATAAAATCGCTTGAAGCAGTTCCCAAGGTATAATTACCTCTCATAGGACCATTGCAACCAATTACTGTGTATTTAATGGTATCGTTATGATTGTTTTCATCGGCAACGCTGTTAGGATTTGAGCTCCAAACTTTGAAATCGTAGAAAGCTGTCATTACGTTAAAATTGCCTATCGTAACCGTATCTTGTTTAAGTCCTGATGCAATGGAACCACTGAAAGCAAATGGAGCTTGAGGTACATTATTCACCGACCAATTGATGGTGGTGGAAGTAATGGTATTCAATCCCATATTGCGTAAACTCACTTTAACAGGATTTAGGCCTACCATTGTGGGGTTCACAGGACTATCGAAACGATAAACTGCCAAATCGATATTCTTAGGATCATATTCCGAAGCACCAAGGTCAGGATTGGTTATATTACGCAAATTCTTGTCGATATCTTTAGGTACTTCAGAACTCAATGCAACCCCTTTGTTGTTAAGATCGATTGAAAACGTTCTAAGATTGTCGTTAGAAAGGAAGTCAGGATTAAAAGAAATGGATTGAAGATCGGTTCCTTGAGTTTTCAAAGAATCTAAATTAGCTCTATCACCATTCCAATAAGCCAAATTATTATTAGCAGCAAAGAGATTGTTCTTATTACTTCCTACCACAACTGAAGGCGTTCCGATATAATAAGCATAGCCTCTTTCTGCATAGATATTATTATTAACCAAGGTTAAATTTGTACCTGCTGATTGATAAAGACCGCGATCGGCAGCAGCATTATTTACCATATTAATGGAGTTGTGAGCAAACAAAGAATTGTTGTAATTGTATAAATATACTCCATAACTTGTTCCAATACCACCATCAATGGTTATTGCATTATTAGCAACCCGCTTAGTATAATTATTGGAGGTTACTGATCCATTAGATAGATATAAACCATATCCATAGATTGCTGGTGTCATTATAATTTCATTACCTATAACCTCTTGGTAGTTCTGAGAATAGTAAACCATCATACCCCTTGGATTGGTATTACTATTAGAGCCATTTCTTATTTTATTATAATTTAAAATCAAAGAATCTTGATTATAGCTATAGATACCATAATAGTAAAAATCACTAATTTGATTTCCAACTACTTCAAATCCCTTTTCGGCATAAGCACTTGTACCATAGAGATAGATTCCATAGTAGCCATTCTTCACAATATTGTTATAGATTTTGTTATCTATACCGTTGGAAGTGGAGTAATCATAAATAGGAATTTGCGATGAAGAAGTTGCACCAACAGTCGAGCTAATAATACAATTTTCAATGGTATTAAAAGAAGCATTGTCATAATACACTACAGTATTGGCATAAGTTCCATTTCCTTTGATAGAAAGGTTACGCACTTTATAGTAATTACCTCCATAAAAAATAGCCACATAATTATTGGTGGAGGAAGGAGCCGTAAAGTCGATTAAAACACTGGTACTATCTAAATTAGCTGACTGGAAAGTGACTGTATTGATTTCGCTCATACCATCCACTTCTTGCATCACTAATTGTTCGTTGTAGGTTCCCGCTTGAATATTAAACACAACTGGACTGCAAACGCCTGCAGCCAATAAAGTATTGGTTGCATTGTTAAGAGTGGTAAAATCACCCGTAGTCCCGATGGTATAGGAACCATGCATACAAGCTCTAACAGAACTAGAAATAGTATCGTTCAAGTTAACTCCAGCAGTAGGAATGTTATTGGCATTAATAACCCAAGCTCTAATTGTGTTATTTCCTGGAGTAAAAGTATCAGTGTAAATGATAATTGGAGTGCTCACTGCAAATTGCGCCAAATTACCTACCCAATTGAAGGTGTCTTTAACCATATTATTACGTTCATAAACGATAGAAGCACTGGTTAAATTACTGGTACCGTAGTTTTTAATGGTGACAATTACTGGAGTAGGTGTATTTTCGCTAACTCCTCCAATAGGGCTAATAAAAGCTTCGGCTCCAGCATCTACTGCAGGAGGTGAACTAACAATTGCAGCCAATGGAATTCGATTGCTGGTACAACCTGATCCCACAATATTAAATTTAATATTGGGGCGCAAAGTATAAACATTGGAAGGATTAGTAGCCGACGCACAAACCCCTGTTGCATCGGCATGAGTGTTTGATGCTACATTATTAGTAAATGTTGTACAAAAAATTTGAGCGTTTCCATTTGAAACATAGGAGGAATTATTGGAACATACCTGAACCACAATATTTGAAACTCCATCCCATAAAAAGGGTGTACTAAATATATGTTGATTCCATCCGCCCACAGGCTGATAACCAGAAGATGTGTAAACTGTAACCAAACCACTCGTAATATACGGACTTGAAGTAGAAAATGAAGATGTGGTAGTATTTCCAATCTTAATTTCAAAATTTTGAAGAATAGGACAGGAATTAACTGCACTTACATTAAATGCTAAGCTAAGAATGGGGCCACTGGAATAACCCAGCGAAGTTAATTCTGTAGCAGTGTAGATATACTGCTCTTTATTTCCCCAATACCAATTGGCATAAGGAGATGGGTAGGAAGATGGGGAGGCGTTTGTGGTAGTTCCATTTCCTAGTTCCACAATACCACCTGTTCCTACTACGGCTTGTACATAGAAAGTATCGCTAGCCCACATCGGTCCTACCATTACTGGACTTCCTGTGGCAAATTCAATAGTATCGTTTACCATATCATTGGTATTATACCAACTCACTGTGTCATTGCTCGTTGCAGAAAGTGAGGCATAGGTTCCATAGGTTACAGACAATGGCGAAACCACTGTTGGATTAGCAGGGGTGTACAGTACCTCAAATTCTTCATTAAAGATACTATCATTTAGATGATATGGGTCACCAACAATCATCACATAAGCATCAATAAGGAAGGTAGTATCATCAGTTGCAGCAAACATATTTACTGGTGTAGTAAAAGTATAGCTTACCGTAGCTCCACTACCCACCACGGCTGAAATGGTTTCGGGGGTAATCCAAGCATTGTTATTGATGCGATACGAAGCTTGATAAGTGGTAGGTGTATTTCCATAACCCTGGTTATAGAAAGTGATGGTAATAGATTCGGAATTGGTAACACCACAACCTTCAGGAGCTTGGATATCGGTAATTCCTAAGTCGGCAATGGGAATATTTAATACATTGATAGTTGCAGTATCTTTGTTACTAAAACAACCATTAGTAGTCTGAGCTGCAATATAGTATGAAATGGTATCAAAAAGAACCGGTGTTGTAAAAACACTACCACTGGAAATAGGGGTGGTTGAACTGGGTGAACTATACCAGAATATGCTACCATTTCCAGTAGCGGTTAAAGACCCCGTTGATGCATAATTAGTAGAAGAGTCACTTACAATAGGACTCGCAGGAGTGATGTAGCTATTTATATTCTGCATTGTGGTGTCGTTGTCGCTAAATGCATCACCACTAATATTCACTACATACTTAATATTAAATATCGTATCTACCAATGTTGAAATATCAAGTTGAGTACTAAAAGTATAAGTAATCGAATCCAAAGGATTAATGGTATCGTTAACATTTTCACTCACCCAATTAGTTCCATCAATTGAATATTTCAATGCAAAATTTCCTTTAACAGTATCTGAACCCAAATTTTGAGCAATTACTGTCACATCAATAAATGTTGTACTACAATAAGTTGTTGATATATCAAATCCATAAGCTACAAGGTCTTTGCTGGCTGGAGTAAACTCATCGGCTCCCATATCCGGAGCAAGGGTATCTCTCATTTCACCATCCACATCCAACAATACATTGGGTCTTGGAATACCGGCTCCATTTACAGCACCTGCACGGGTATGCAAATTAGTAGCCGAAGCAAAGTTATTTGGCTCACTGATTGAAAGGACATCCTTACCTGTTGCGGCTATATAGCTTGCTAAGTCTGCCTTTGCTGAGCTGTTGTAGTAAGCAAAATAACTTCCTGTTGTATAATAATTATTGTAATCGCTTTCTTCAATGCTTGTGGTACCACCTTGGTATACTGAGTATCCGTTTTTAGCATCAAAAATATTATTATGTACTCTCAGGTTTCCGCCATAATTAGGGTAGAATGCTCTGCTCGATACACCAGAACCATTTAGAATTACAACAGTATTGTTAGTAATATCTAAATAGTAAGAATAGGAGGTATAAAGTCCATAGTTTGTACCGGTTCCATTAGTAATATTAATGATATTATTGGAGAAATTGCCCCGAGCCAATGCAGTACCATCACAATTATAAAAATAAGCCCCGTAATTGGTTGTTGAACCTTTTGCAGTGAGAATATTTCCGGAAATATCTATCTTATTATCTCCAAAAGCTATGTACATACCGTATTGGTATGCGGAAGCATTACTTGCGGTTAAAATATTATTTCTAAAAATAATAGAATCATTGTAATAGAGGTAGGTTCCGTAATTATAGTAGTTATTAAAGGTATTACCAATAATTTGGTTTCCTTTTGCTAAACTTGCCGAGCTTGAACCACGGCCATAAATTCCATAATAACCATTATTAAAAGTATTATTAATAAACTTGTTATAATTATTCGAAGAAGAATTGTAATAAATTCCTGCAAAACTTGACCCTGTGGATTCAACCAACCCAAATAAACAACCTTGAACCGTGTTGTAACTTGCATTTACACCGAGATAGACGCCATAACCTATTCCACTTCCTGTTGATACAAACTTTATTCCTTTAATGGTCACATAATTTGCATTGGTCAGATGTATTAGACTTGGATTGACAGCACTGGTGGCATAAGTAAACACAACCAAATTACTATCGCCGGAAAGGCTTTTAATGGTTAAAGTATTGGATTGATTTAAACCAGGCGTATTTATAAGTTTAATATTTGCGTTATAGCTACCGTTTTCAACATTGATTACCACAGGACCGCAAATACCGTATTTACTAATCAAACTCATCAATGCATTTGCGTCAGTGAAATCTGCTGAGGCGCTACTTCCTAAAATATAGGTACCGCCAGGCAAACCGTAGCTATAATCAGCTACCATTAAAGTGTCATCCATAGGATTTTGGTCAGCCACTGCATTGGGTAAAGAACTCCAAAATTTAACACTATAAATATGATTTGCTAAGAACTCATTGGTATCAATAGTTAAAATAGTATCAAGACCAGGCAATAGCGAACCCGCATAAGTGAATTGAGGTTGTAAAACACCATCGATGGACCAATTTACTTTTACACTTGTAATTGTATTAATGCCATAGTTTTTAAGTTTTACCTTAATTAATAAAGTGTCTCCGCTGCAACTTTGTGTTGGACGAACCCATTGTTGAATACCCGCATTATTGGAATACAACATATATTCGTCGGCTCCAATATCTGGAGTGGTAGAACTTCTTGGTTGCATATCAATATCATAAGGAACTAAGGTATCCGGGGTAGCTGCATTGTTCATACCAATAGACGAACTATGCAAATTGGTATTAGAAAGATATTCAGGGTTAACATTAATTGAATATGAATCCATTAAACTTGCAGCTTTAAGATCGGCTAAGGTTGCCTGCGCACTTCCCCCCCAATAAGCTAATGCACTTCCATTGGTGTAATAATTGTTGTAATTGTTCTCAATAACATTATTTACAGCATTATAGTATCCGGCATAGTTTATTGAACTTCCACTTCCAAAAGCAGCAAAACTATTGTTTTTAAAACGAATTTTAATTGTATTTAAAGTGGAATTAGATTGGTAAAGAGCATAGTTTATACTCGAGCCTCCTCCAACATATACGGAATTATTAGAATAAATACTTCCTTGAGTATTGTACGAATAAAGCCCATAGTTTGACATGGATGCATTAGAAGAAATGAAGTTATTGGCTATAATGCCATAACCCGTTGGATTAGGATTTAAAGAACTAGAATTACAATTATAATCACGAAGCCCATATCCTAAATTAGCCACACTACTAATAATCACTCTATTGCCTATTACTTCATAATGGTTAGATAAATAGTAGGCACTAAGGGCAAAGTTTGTAGTATAAATACCATCATGAATATAATTATAATTTAAAATTGTACTATCAAGGTAGTAAGTATATAACCCATAATAGTAATAATTACTGATTTCATTATTAATGGCTACCGTTCCTTTGTGTCTAATAGAAGATGAACCATAAAGGTAAAGCCCATAATAACCACCAAAAATAGTATTACCATCAAAGGTATTAAAATTTGATGTGGCGGTTGTGTTATACAATCTCACAGGAATTGAATAAAAAGAGGTATTTACAGTACTCTTAATGAGACAACCTTCAAAGCTATTAAAATCAGAGCCATTTTCGATAACTACACCATAAGCATAATAATCGCCAGTGGCATTAATGGTCACATTCTTGAAAGTAACATAATCGTTATTATTTAATTTAACTACCCAATTATCAGTGGTTGCTGTTGCTGCGTAGGTAAACTCAACATCTTCCTTAACCCCGGTAGCGGACTGGATAATAACGCGATTATTCGGTCCTGCACCTGGTATTCCGGTTAAGGTTATTTGGCCGGTGTACACTCCAGACGCCATATTTAAAATTACCGTACTATCAATTCCGCAGCTATAAAGTGCATATAATGCAGAACTCAGCGTTGCAAAATCGGAAGTGAGAGTCCCCACACTATAATTTCCTCGTAAGTAGCCATCACAAACAATCAAATTTGTATGTAAAGTATCGTTGGCATTTAAGGCATCACTAACTCCATTGGGGGCAGTGGTCCAGAAACTTAACTGAGGCTCTCCAGCTACAAAATTATAATTACCTATCAATAAGGAGTCCATCTGTGTACCCTGAGCAAGGTTACCCGTCCAATTGTAGGTAGGTTGTGCCACGCCATTCACTTTCCAATTCACTTTCAGCGAATCCACCATGTTTGATCCAAAGTTTTTAACTGTAATATGCACTGGATTGTTTCCAGATAAAGCAGGATTATTTGGATAGTTCAGCTCCGTTACCCCAACATCGTTCATTGGAGGCTGCCAAACTTTGATATCATCAAGAGCGATGTCTCCATAATAGGCAGCGGCACGAGAAACAATAAATCTTAACTGAGTTAAACCTTTATAATTGCTCAGGTTTATTTCAGCCTTTTTCCAGCTGTTTCCTTGATCCCCTGATTTTGTCCAGAGGTCAACAAATTGATTGCCTGACCAAACCTGAACTTTCATATAGTTAATAGTGCTACCATACATGTGATACCAAAACTCCAAACTTGGAACAGCCACATTGGTAATATTCAAACATGGACTGTATAAATAAGCTACATCACCGGAAGTTCCGGCATCGGTTTCAGCATATACATATTTACCCGTTCCCGTAGTATGATCGAAATCAGGTCCTGTATTGATAGTTGGAGTTGTACCTGTATGAACTCTGTATGCATAACCCGTGGTGGGAGTCATAACCCATCCTGTGGGTAAGGTTCCTGGCACTCCAACAACTCCTGTTTCAAAATCTTCAATATAAGGAAATACCGTCACTGTGGTTCCACAAGAAGGAGGAGGAAGTGGCGGATAATACTTAAACACTATATTAGAAGATGCTGGGTAGCGAGCCGTATTATGAGATAAGGATGCGTCTTCAGCTATTATATAATAATCCCACTGATCACCATAAACATAAGTTGCATTGTAGGGAATGCTGGCATTGAAACTGCTTCCGCCACCGTTCATAGTGAGGGTATCCCATGCTCCACTATTGTATCGATAGATGAGCTTGGCTGATGAAATACCGCTTGCATCAGAAATATTTGCAAAAATTTGGTATGGACCTTTATTAAACACAGAATCCTTTACTAAAGGTGTAGCTAACGCTATGGAGGGTGGTATCAATTCAGAGAGTGCACCTTTAATTACAAGATTATCGATGAGCCAACCATAAGAGCCTCCTGAACCATTGGGATATGTGCCATCAGTCAATCTAAATCTGAACTTTACGTTGGATTGATTTGCAATAAGTAATGATAAATCAAAAACTTCGTGCTTCCACCATGAATTGGAGGGGACTACATTAGGTTGGGTAGGCAACCACTCTATAGGATAAGAACCTGAACTAAAATGGTTACCAATATTTCCAAATTGACCCGGCCCTAAATATTGAGAACCTGTGACTAAAATCCAGCTTGTGCCACCATTGGTACTTACTTCCAAAAATCCCCCATCAGCAAATTCAATTTTACATATTTGATCAAATTCCAAAATTACATTGGTCATACCCATGGTCGAAAAACTTGGGGTAGTTAACATGATGGAATCTCCTGGGGTTACCACTGCAGAATCGGCCTTAATACCTCCCGAGCTGAATAACTGGGAAGTTGTTCCCCAATTACCACTTCCGGTGGTCGAAGAAGTCATCTGAACGGTTCCTTCAAAATTCTCAGAAAAGAGAATAGTCTGACCTATAGCCTGATACCCTAAAAGTATAAAAGCTAAGGACAAAACAAGTAAAAACTGTTTCATAGTGTTGTGATTTAAATTTATATTGGTAATTGTTATGCTAATTCAAGGTTGCGAATATAAGTTTTATATTTTTACTTTAAACTAAAAATTTAAACTAAAAATTAATTTTATAACAATAAAAAAATAATTTAACAATATCTTGTATGGTTATCAGACCTTTATTTAAAAAAAAGTTGCCAAAAAATTATCAATAAGACGAAGAAAATAACAAATATCATTGGATTCATAACTCAAAAACCAATGCCACTGTAATTAAATAAACTATTATTAAAAAATTAGAAAGCCGACATTTGGCATATTATCCCAGAAATTCTTTTCCCTTAAAATTTCAATACTGAGGTAAAATCATTTCAAATTCTATTAAGAACTTTGTAAATAACTAATCAAAAAAGCAACTCTCAAAAGCTAATTTTTAATATTTTTACACCTCAAAAGCTAATTTCTTTTTGCCCAATGTTATTAGCAAATCAATTTAGCTATTTTTACCTAATAATTGAAATCTTTTTTTTATGACTACCTATAACAATCTGCCCATTGCTGAAGCATACAGTGCCGACGAAATGCGAACCATTAGGCTCAAGTATCAGCAGATTTTGAGAGCCAGCAAAATTGATGACCCAATTAAACGGCAAAAAATCAAAAAAGCTTTTGATTTTGCTTTGGATGCTCACAAAGGAATGCGACGCAAAAGTGGTGAACCTTACGTTTTACATCCTTTGGAAGTGGCTCACATTTGTGTTAAAGACATTGGACTAAAAACCACTTCCATCATCTGCGCATTTTTGCACGATGTGGCTGAAGATACCAACTATACCATCAAAGACATTGAGGTGATGTTTGGCAAACGCGTTGCAAAAATTGTGGATGGCCTTACAAAAATATCTGGAATATTCTCTCAAAGTGACTCACTTCAAGCTGAAAATTTTAGAAAAATCCTCCTAACTCTTGCCGAAGATGTAAGGGTGATTCTGATCAAATTGGCCGACCGATTGCACAATATGCGCACTTTGGAATCCATGACCATCGAAAAACAAATGAAAATTAGCTCCGAAACCAGCATGCTTTACGCCCCTCTGGCTCACCGCCTTGGACTATTCTCCATCAAAAGCGAAATGGAAGACTTGGTGCTTAAATACAAAAACCCCGATGCCTTTCGCATCATCACTCAAAAACTTGAAAGCTCCCATATTGATCGTAATCGGTTTATTCAAAGTTTTATTCAACCCATCAAACGAAATCTTACGACTGAAGGGCTCTCCTTTCAAATCCTACATCGCGACAAATCCATCAGCAGCATTTGGCAAAAAATGCAAACTAAAAAGGTTGATTTTGAACAAGTTTACGATTTATTTGCAGTAAGAATCATCCTCAACAGCGAGATAAAAAATGAAAAAATAGATTGTTGGCGTACCTATTCATCCATCACCGATATTTACATTCCAAAACAAGACCGTTTTCGAGATTGGATATCTGTCCCCAAAGCCAATGGCTACGAAGCTTTGCACACTACTGTGATGAGCAAAAGCGGACGCTGGGTTGAGGTACAAATTAGAAGTAATCGAATGGACGAAATTGCTGAAAAAGGATATGCTGCCCATTGGAAATACAAAGGGAAAACAAAGTCAGAAACCGGTTTGGACGAATGGCTAAGTAAAATTAGAGAGATACTTCAGAACAACGATAGCAACGCTCTCGATTTTCTCGACGATTTTAAACTCAACCTCTTTTCCGACGAAATTTACCTCTTCACCCCCAAAGGCGAAATTCGTACCTTGCCCAAAAATTCAAGTGTGATTGACTTCGCTTATTCCATTCATTCTCACATTGGGAGTCAGGCTATTGGAGCAAAAATCAACAACCAACTGGTGCCATTAAACCACATCCTCAACAGTGGTGATCAAATCGAAATTCTTACCTCAGCCAAGCAAAAACCCAAGGACGAATGGATGAATTTTGCCATCACCGCAAGGGCTAAATCAGGGATAAAAAACTCCTTAAAAGCCCACCGCAAAGAAGTGATTAGGGAGGGTAAAAATCTGATGACTCAGTATTGTAAAACCCTTGATCTCAAATGCTCAGAACAATTTAGAGCCGATTTAGTTAAGTTTATAGGAATTGGAAGCGAAAGTGACTTCTTTTATCGATTGGGATCGGGTCAGGTGAAAGAGGACGACATTAAACAATTTGTAAAGTATAGCAAAGAACAACATAGCTGGATGCGCTACATCAACCCATTTAGTAGACTAGGGAAATCCGAAAAAAGCTCCTTGGCCGAGGAAGTTCGCAACCAACTTAAAAAACAACCCGATGTACTGCTCCTGTCCAAAAAATACGACAAAGCTGACATCATCTATGCTCCCTGTTGCAATGCCATCCCGGGTGACGACGTAATTGGTTTTATCGAAAAAGACAATTCCATTTCCATCCATCGCACCACTTGTAGCCTTGCCAACGACCTCATGTCGAAATATGGCAACAACATTATCAAGGTAAAATGGCGCGAAAAAGGCAACCTTCAATTCCTTACCGGAATTAGAATGTATGGCAATGATAAACTCGGACTTATTAAAGAAATGATCTCCATTTTAAGTGGAGAAATGGGTATTAACATCCGCTCCTTTAATATTACCACCAACAACGACCTCTTTGAAGGTCAGGTCACACTTTATGTTTCTGATATTGATCAACTCAACAATATCATCAAAGAGCTGCAAAAAGTAGAAGGGGTAAATAAAATTTATAGAATCGACTAACTACAACTGCATTGAAAATAAAACTCATTCAAATTGGTAAAACCGAAGAAGATTATTTAAAAATCGGCACCGACAAATACCTAACTCGCCTACAAAAATACTTGCCTACCGAAGTTATCACCCTTGCCGCGCTTAAAAACGTCAAATCCGTGCCCATCGACCAGCAAAAAGAAATGGAAGGATGCCTCCTACTTGATAAATTGGAAGCCACGGATTATGTGGTTTTGCTCGACGAAAAAGGCAGAGAAATGACCAGTGTCGATTTAGCTGGTTTTATTCAAAACCAAATGAATACCAGTATTAAATGCCTATGTTTTGTCATTGGCGGACCCTATGGTTTTAGCCCAAAAGTGTATCAACGAGCCCAAATGAAATTAAGCCTTTCGCAGATGACCTTTTCCCATCAAATGATAAGGCTCCTCTTTTTAGAACAATGTTATCGCGCTTTCACCATTCTGCGAAACGAGCCCTACCACCATTTATAAATTTGCAAAAAAAGTCTTTTAATTTTTTA
>DZDC01000288.1 GCA_022736595.1 Draconibacterium orientale
GAATCGGTGCGAGTGTCCGCCAGCTTGTGAGGATTGGGGCACGGGCGATGGTGGGCGCGGGTGCTGCGGTTGTAAGCGATTTGCCTGATGATGTTACGGCGATGGGTGTGCCAGCCCGGATGTATTAACAGTGGTGACCATTGGTTCAAATTGTTCGTTTTTCGATAAATGCCATGGTAAATATGTATGAAGACATTAATCTTGAAGTTAGATGATAGCGTGAGTGATAAGTTTCTCTGGCTGTTGCAACACTTTTCACAAAATGAAGTAAGTATTGTTGATGCTGATGATTTTATTTTAGATGATGTTTATTTGCGTTCGATTGATGGCATGGCTGACAGCATTCATAAGGCGAGGTCTGAGGCGGATTCTAATGGCGTGGCATTGAGTCAGTTGGATTGGTGATGTACCAGCTTATTTTTATGTCGCAGGCGCAAAAAGATGCAAAAAAGTTATCTGCGTCTGGCTTAAAGCCAAAGGTTATGAAGCTTTTGAATTTGATTCAAGAGGATCCTCTTGCTTACCCACCATATTTTGAGCTTCTTCAAGGTGATATGGATGGTCTTATTAGTCGCCGTATTAACAAACAGCATCGACTTGTGTATGAGGTTTCAGAAGACAAAAAACAAATTAAAGTTTATAGGATGTGGACACATTATGAATAGTTATGGTATTACGATAATGTGATTTCCATTCTTTCACATCATCGATTGATGCTTGGGTGAAATCTTGACCTATATAAGTCCTCTAAGTCTTTCGTTTTAGGTGCTTCCGCTTGTATTTATTTTAATGTATTTAGGGTTTACGTAAAAGCAGTGTTTTACTCCCTCTCCCCTCGCGGGAGAGGGAGTAAATCCGAGTTTTTGCGTAAGTCCTAGTGATAACAGTTGCACTCATATAGCTTGTTAACATTCAGTGAAGCGTTTTTTGTGAAATTTCATTTTTTACGACTTAATCAAAGCCATGTCGGCGGCATGGTTGATGCCACTACTTTTTTTGCTATTGCTTGGTTGGGTGTTGGTGGTTTTTTGGCTGGCCTCTTATTGGTTTGAGAGGCAGTAGCAGGTCTGCTTGTACAGGCTGAGCATTGAGTTTGATGAATTTGAATTAAGAATTTTGGGGTTTTTAGGATGTTGA
>DZDC01000151.1 GCA_022736595.1 Draconibacterium orientale
AATAAATGTTGATACATAATGGGATCGCCACCTATAGACGGGTCAAAAAGTCCGATTCCAAAAGCACGCTCTACCACTACCATTAATAAGGTAATCCCAACAATGGGCGTGGCCAGAAGCTGAATCCATGCAGTGGCATACAATCCCCAAGCAAAAAGTGGCATTTGAAACCATCCCATTCCTGGAGCCCGCAAACGATGAATGGTTACAATAAAATTTAAACCCGTAAGAATGGAACTAAAACCTAAAATAAATGCAGCCAAAAGCAACATGCTGACATTGGTTTCGGAAGTAACACTATAAGGAGCATAAAAAGTCCAACCCGTATCGGCAGGTCCATTGCCCCAAAGCAAAGTGCTTAAAGCAACCATGGCTCCAATAATATAGAGCCACCACGAAAATAAATTGAGTTTGGGTAAGGCCACATCATCCGTTCCTAACATGATGGGCAACATAAAGTTACCAAAAACAGCAGGAATACTAGGAATAATCACCAAAAAAATCATGATGACTCCATGAAAAGTAAAAACCTGATTATAAGTTTTTGGCTCAAAAACTTGACCTCCAGGCGCAAAGAGTTCAAGGCGCATCAGAAATCCCAAACTCATTCCCACAAGAAAGAATGCCATGATCGAATATAAATATAACAAGGCGATTCGCTTGTGGTCGAGGGTGAAAATCCATGAAAAAAGACCCCGCTTTACTTCGTAGAAATTCCTTTCGGTTGTAGCTTCAATGGTTGACATACAAATATTTAGTTATAAAATTTATTGAATAGAATTTGAATTATTTTGATTTTGCTTTCTGCGTTTCAGTTCAATACGAATCATAAATCCAAGTAAAATGAGAGCAAACAAAACCACAAAAGTTCCAGCTACCTTGGTAATGCTGAAAACATATCTCTTTCCTTGAGGATCGTAGCTAAAACAGTAATCAAGCACTTTATTAATGGTAGGACCACTCTTGCCTTGACTGGCTTCGATAAGTGCCAATTTAAAGTCAAAAGGATTAAAGTACACGCCATTGAGGTATCGGGTGATTTTCAAATCGGGGCTTACCATAATCAATGCCGCAGGATGCACATATTCCTGACCTTCCTTCTTAACTTTAAACCCTAGCTGATTAAGTAATTGGTTAATATTGGCTGAGTCACCACTCAAAAAGGTCCAGCCGTGCTCCACATCGTCAGAACTATTGATTTTTAAATAGGTATTCTTTTTCTTGCGAGCTAAATCAGACCCTTCTTCAGGGTCAAAACTAATCGTTACAATCTTATATTGTGTACCTAAAACCATATCTGCCTGCTTTATCACATCTGATAGGCCATTGATAAGAGGAGTGCAAATGCCTGGACATTCATAATAAACCAGATTAATAACCGTGGGCTTTTTGATTAATGATGACAAGGTCACCAGGTTGCCATTCTCATCTTTGAAAGTCAAATTTCCATCCACTTTCTGATCCAAATGTTCATAAATTCCAAGTTCATCTGTTGGCTTGAGGATTTTGTTTTGCGCGTGAGAAAATTGATAATAAAACGTAAAACCAATTACGAATACGTAAAACAGAAGATTTTTGCTGTACATAAAAATAATAATAATAATGTTTATCCGCTGCAAATCTAAAAGGTATTATGCTGATAATAAACATGATAATAATTACATCCGTCCATAATCTAGCAATACCAATATTTTGATTTTGAATGTATCATAATCATAAAACACTTATTATTAGTATTTTAAAACAAACTTAACATTCCTTTTCTAAATTATGGCATGGCCGTTTATAATAAATATCAGTGAATCAATTACAAAGCCTAAAACTTTGATAATGCAAGCTTAAATGCTAACCACTAAAACCATTAAGGAGCTTGACAAATGTTGAAAAAAATCTGTAAAAATTATTTAACAATAGTAGTCTGAATTTTGAAAAAGCATCAAATTTGCAACTTATTAAAAAACCAAACTATGACACCAAGAACTTTTGCCGAAAAAATATTTGATGCCACTTCAGGGAGCATCGTTTTTAAGAAACCTAATCTGGTTTTAACCCACGACAATACTGTAAGTATTCACAAAACCTTTCAAAAAATGGGAGGTAAAGAAGTTTTTGACCCCAAACAACTTTTGGTGGTTTTAGATCATAACGCCCCTCCTACTACCTCCAAGCTAGCAACGGAATACCAAGAAACTCGGGATTTGGTAAAAGCGCAATCCATCGATAAATTTTACGATGCAGGAATGGGCATTTGCCATCAACTGATGTCGTACCATGCCGAACCTGCCATGTTGATTGTGGGCAGCGACAGCCACACATGCACCGCTGGGGCCTTCAACGCCATGGCAGTAGGCATCGACCGCACCGAAGCCGCTGGAATTTGGAAGCGCGGCGAAACCTGGTTTAGAGTTCCCGAAAGCATCAAAATTACTCTATCCGGTGCCTTGCCCCAAGGTGTGTATGCCAAAGATTTAAGCCTTTGGATTATTGGTATGTTGGGCAGCGATGGCGCCAATTACCACAGCATCGAATACCATGGCGATGGTGTAAAAAACCTAAGCATTGCCGACCGTATGACCCTCGCCAATCTGGCTTCGGAAATGGGTGCAAAAAATGCCGTTTTCCCTCCCGATGAAGTTTTGGCAGCTTATTATGGAAAAAGCAAAATCGACAATGGAATTTGGGCCGATCAAGACGCTCAATACCTCAAAGAAATAGAAATTAATCTAAGTCAATTGTTTCCTGTGGTAGCCGCCCCTCATCATGTTGATAATGTAAAATCCTTATCATCAGTTGTGGGAACACCCGTACATGAAGGATTGATTGGCACCTGCACCAACGGACGCCTCGAAGACCTTCGCGAAGCTGCCGCCGTTTTAAAAGGGAATAAAGTTGCTGACGGTTTCCAGCTTTTGGTTACCCCAGCTTCTCGCGACATTTATAAACAAGCCATTCAAGAAGGATTAATCGAAATCTTTATCGATGCGGGAGCCAATGTACTTTCACCCTCTTGCGGGCCTTGCTTGGGAACAGGCCAAGGCATTCCCGCTGATGGTTATACTGTCATCTCCACCTCCAACCGCAATTTCAAAGGACGAATGGGAAATCCCAACAGCAGTATTTTCCTTGCATCGCCAGCGGTGGTGGCACTTTCGGCCATTCATGGAAAAATTACCGATCCTCGCACCCATGCAGGAAATGAAGTTTACCCTTACCATGTTGAGCAATCGGCCACTGTGGACATTCCAGAAAATGAAAACAGAAAAACTTACAACGTTTGGAACTATTCCGATGTTGACAATTTGAATACCGACCAAATGTTTGCTGGAAATCTTACCTACAAAGTCCTCAGCAGCGATGCAGAAGCCATTATGCCCTACCTTTTTGAAGGTTTTGATAAGAACTTCGCCAAAAACATCCAATCGGACGACATTATTGTGGCTGGCGATAATTTTGGCTGTGGCAGTTCGCGAGAACATCCCTCCGTGGGTCTTGCTCATGCTGGCGTGAAAGCCGTAATTGTGAAGTCGGTAAATCGTATCTTTTTCCGTAGTTCGGTGAATCAAGGTCTTCCCATCATCGTTTTACCCGAAGTAGTTGACGCTTACCAACAGGGTCAAAAGTTGGAAATTGACTTTGAAAAGGGAGAAGTAAACCTTGAAGATAAAACCTTTAATTTCAGTCCACTACCCGATAAATTGATGGCAATTTTTGAAGCAAAAGGGTTGGTGAATTACATCAAGCAACTATCTTAAAGGGAAATTATAGAAATTGGCTTCATGAATGGGTGGTTTTGAACATCGCAATCACTTATTCATAAAGCCAATTATTTTATAGCATTTCCAGCACTTCTGCCACCACGAAAGTACTACCGCCCACAAATATCATATCGTCAGCTTGAGCATCTTTGAGTGCTGCTTCATAGGCATCCGCTACCGAATTGAAACTTTGATAATTTAGGCTCAATTCATGACATGATTTTTCAAGCTGAGCAATGGGTAAAGCCCTGGGAATGCGAGCTTGGCACAAATAAAAGTGCGCCTTTGAAGGCAATAGCTTCAATATTTTCTGCACTTCCTTATCATTTACCAAACCCAAAACAAAGTAGAGTTTTTTATATTCATACTGTTTAAGCTGTTGCATGGTAAGCTTCAAACCATGCTCGTTGTGACCCGTATCCAAAATTACGCGTGGATTAAGTTGCACTTGCTGCCACCTTCCCATCAGCGAAGTATTGGCAACCACCCTTTCCAAACCTCTTAAAAAATGTTCTTCTGTGAGTTTCCATTGTTCTTGAAGCATTACATAAGCTTGCGACACCGTGGCCAAGTTTTTGGTCTGATAATGGCCTTGTAAGGGTAATTTTATCCTATTCCAAAGGCTATTGTCTTTGTAAATATCAAAAGAATCTTCGTTTTGAATCACCTGAAATCGATCTGGTGCAAAATAAATAGGAGCCTTCATTGAAGATGCTTTTTCAGTGAAAACCCTTTCGGTTTCGGCATGGTATTCTCCAATGATTACTGGTGTATTGGGCTTAATGATTCCAGCCTTTTCGGCTGCAATTTTGGGTAAAGAATCTCCCAAAAAAGCCATGTGATCCATGCCAATATTGGTAATAATGGAAAGTTGAGAAAGCACCACATTGGTGGAGTCAAGTCGGCCACCCATGCCTGTTTCCATGATGGCAATATCCACCTTTTGAGCACTGAAAAAGTCCAAAGCCATGGCAAAGGTGAGCTCAAAAAAACTGGGTTTAATTGCTTCAAATTGGTTCTTATATTTTTCCACAAATTCCACCACATTTTCCTTTGGAATCATTTGCCCATTCACCCGAATTCTTTCTCTAAAATCGATCAAATGCGGGCTGGTATAAAGGGCTGTTTTGTACCCAGCTTCTTGAAAAATGGAAGCCAGCATATGCGAACTGCTTCCTTTGCCATTGGTACCAGCAATGTGAATGGCGGGAAAATCCCGCTCAGGATG
>DZDC01000152.1 GCA_022736595.1 Draconibacterium orientale
GTCAATAAGCATTAGCTTTTAGCTAATGCTTAATTCGGGTTGAACCCATTTTTTGCTCTATAAAATGTACGCATTCCAATACTTAAATTATGAACTATTTGTTATATACTATTGATATTAAGATATTTAATTAGTTAACAATATCTTAAACTCAAAAAATATATCGTCAATGTAAATACTATATTTTCGCAACCGTAAATTAAGCAATAACCTAAACCAATATTGTGTAATATTTCTAAAACAAGGAATCTATCACATCTTTTAGGAATTGATAAAGCACAATATCTGATAAATTTAATTTAAAATTAACAAACCAAAACAGCATTTAAATCCACTTATTAATTATTTAACTATCAAATTATGAAAAACAAGTACTTAACAAATCAAGTATTCAATAGATTTTTTCTATTTCTTGCTTTCTCTATTTTTGTATTGTACTCCAATGCGCAAGTAACCACTTCAAGTATTTTTGGAGTCGTCACCGGTAATGGAGTCGAAACTCTACCCGGGGCCTCAGTGGTAGCGGTGCACACTCCCACCGGTACTCAATATGGTACCATTACAGATGCCGATGGAAATTTTCGCATTCCCAATATGAGCGTTGGTGGACCTTACAAAATCAATGTGTCATACGTGGGGTATAAAACATATACTCGCACTGACGTATTTCTTAGTTTAGCGCAACCGCTCAAATTCAGCGTAAACATGAACTCCTCCGATTCAATGCTTAAAGGGGTTGAAATCGTAGGCAACCGCTACGACCCATTCGATGGAAGTCACACTGGATCAGAAACTAATATTGGAAGCACTTCCATAGAACGGATGCCTTCCATTGGACGTAATTTTTCTGATTACACTCGTTTAACGCCTCAAGCTAAGGTTACTCAATCTGGTGGGGTAGAAGTAGCTGGAACAAACAACCGTTACAATTCAATCTTCATTGATGGGGCTGTGAATAATGACGTATTTGGTTTGACAGATCAAGGAACTAACGGAGGACAAACCGGAATTTCTCCTTTTTCGATGGACATCATTGACCAAGTATCTATTCAAGTAGCTCCTTACGATGTAAAACTTGGTGGTTTTGCCGGTGCTGGTATTAATGCGGTAACACGTAGAGGAACGAACGAAATTCAAGGTTCTGCCTACTTTATTCACCGTGATGAAGGGTTGGCAGGATTAACCCCAACAGACGTTGAATCGGTAGAAAGAAAAAAATTAGTAGATTTTAGTTCAAATACTTACGGTTTCCGTGTAGGTGGCCCTATTATCGAAAATAAGCTTTTCTATTTCATCAATGCTGAAATTCAAAAAGATGAGACTCCTCAACCTTTTGATTTCTCAACCTACAATGGAAATGCCTCTGAAAGTGATTTAAATTCATTAATCGCCAAATTAAACTCTTACGGATACGATGCTGGCCTGTATAATGGTGCCAACAAAACCTTAGAAGGTTCTAAAGTATTTGCTCGTATCGATTGGAACATCAACAAAGTACACCGCTTGATGGTACGTCATCAATACACCAAAGCAGAACAAATTAGCCCTTCAAACTCTGGCATTACAGCTATACGATTTGCTAATTCAGGTATTTATTTCCCTTCAACCACCAATTCCACTGCCATTGAATTGAAAAGTAATTTCAATAGCCGAATGAGTAATAATTTAATCGTAGGTTTAACTTTTGTACGTGACGACCGCGATCCAATAGGCGGTAATTTCCCTTTTGTATCCATTAAAGATGGTACCGGCAAAATATATTTTGGTTCTGAAGAATACTCTACTGCTAATCAATTAAGTCAAAATATCTATACTTTGACCGATAATTTTGAAATCTATAAAGGCAAACACACCATTACCATTGGTACTCATAACGAAATGTATGGCATGTACAATTTATTTATTCGTCAAAACTTTGGCTCCTACCAATTCAATAGCATTAATGACTTTGTGAATGATAAAAAAGCTTATCAATTTGACCGTACATTCTCCGCAGTAGATGATGTTACCGGAGATGGATCTACCGCAGCCGCTGAATTTAGCGCCTTGCAAATTGGTTTATATATTCAAGATGAATATCAAGTAAGCAATAAATTAAGACTCACTTACGGATTGCGTGCCGATATGCCTATGTTCCTTGACCAACCAAAAGAAAACACTGACTTCAATGACAACGTGATTCCAATTTTGGAGGCCGCAGGTTGGGATTTAGAAGGTGCAAAAACTGGGCAAACGCCAAGTCCAAAAGTGATGTTGAATCCAAGATTTGGTTTTAATTATGACGTAAAAGGTGACAAAACACTTCAAATTAGAGGAGGTGCCGGTCTATTTACTAGTCGTATTCCTTATGTATGGCCAGGAGCCTCTTTCCAAAACAATGCTGTAACTACAGGCGGTATAAGAACCACAACCACCAGCGGTGATACCAACCTATTATATTTCAATCCAAATTGGAATACTCAAGCAAGCGTTCCTCCGACCCAACCATCAGGTCAAGTGGACATCTTTGCAAAAGACTTTAAATACCCAAAAGTATTCCGTGCTAATCTTGCCATCGACAAAAAACTTCCTTGGAATCTTGTAGCCTCAGTTGACTTCACCTTTACCAAAAACATCAACAATGTGCTTTACTACAACCTTGCCTACAGACCAACCGATTCATTATCTAAACACCTAACCGGCAGTGGCGATGAACGTCCTATTTCTGAAAAGATTAGCTTAGGAAATGACCCAAACACTGGCAAAAGCAGAAAATATACTGACATTATCTTAGGTACCAATACCAAAGAAGGATACTCCTACAATTTCACTGCGCAATTGCAAAAAGAAATGACTAAAGGATTCAGTGGAAGTATTGCTTATTCTTATGGTCGTGCCTATTCGATGAATGATGGTGTTTCTTCACAAAACTCTTCACAATGGCGTGTTGCCAACGTACGTGGAAAGAATTCCTTAGATCTAGCCATTTCTGATTTTGATATGGGACATCGTATTACTGGTTTTGTTTCATACAAACGTGAATACTTAAAACACACTGCTACAACCATTTCATTGTTTTACACAGGCCAATCAGGATCTCGTTATTCTTATGGTTATGCTGATGGTTCATCAAAATACTTAGGTGAAGATAACCAATCACTTGAGCTCATGTACGTTCCAAAGGATGCAAATGATATCAATCTAGTTAACTTAATTAGTGGTAGCGACACCATAACTCCTGCTCAACAATGGGCCGACCTCAATACATTCATCGAAAATGATGAATATCTCAATTCACGTCGTGGACAGTACACCGAAAGAAACCACTCTCGATTACCTTTCACCAACATTTTTGATGCCCGTATTGCACAAGATTTCCATGTGAATGTAAAAGGAAAGAAAAACACCATTCAAATTGCTTTTGATGTGTTTAACCTTGGAAACTTAATTAACAAGGATTGGGGACGTATTTATTATTCTTCAGGTGCCTATTACAACAATTATCCTTTGGTTAAAATGGCTGGTTTTGAAGCAGATGGAACTACTCCTAAATACACTTTCACCAAACCTAAGGGAGAAACTTATGCAATTGACGATTCAGGTATCTTGAGTTCAAGATGGCAAGGTCAAATCACCGTAAGATATATTTTCAACTAACTCATAAAGCTTACTAATCATAGCTGCCCAAACTAAGGTTTGGGCAGCTTTTTTTTCATAATCATATTATAAGCAGCGCTATGACATCATCAAGACTCAATTATTTTGGTTTTACCTTTTTAGCACTGTTGCTATCAACCCTTTTGATGGCGCAGCAAGAAGAAGACAAAACAATCCCTGCAAAAAAGAAACAACCCTACCTAATCATTCTTTCGTTAGATGGCTTTCGATGGAATTATCCCGACCAAATTGCCACACCCAATTTAGATAATATTGCGAAAAATGGAGTACGGGCAAGCCTGCAAGCTTCCTTTCCAACGAAAACATTTCCCAACCATTATAGCATTGCAACGGGTTTGTATCCCGACCATCATGGCATAGTCAACAACACTTTTTATGAGCCCAAGAGAGCTGTGATTTACAAAATTGGTGACAACTCAAAAGTGCAGGATGGCTATTTCTATGGAGGAGAACCATTCTGGGTAACGGCTGAAAAACAAGGAGTTAAAACCGCATCCTTCCATTGGGTTGGTACCACTGCCCCTATCAAAGGAGTGCTACCCTCCATTTACAAAGTTTACAGCCCAAAACCCACCGGCCATCAGAAAGTAGATAGTTTGATTGCTTGGCTTCAACTTCCCATAGAGCATCGCCCCCATTTAATAACATGGTATATGCCTGAACCCGATGGTGTGGGTCATGATTTTGGTCCGGAAAGTGAGGCCGTGCATAGAAAAGTTCAAGAACTTGATTCTTTGGTTGGATATTTTATGGATGAAATCAATAAACTTCCAATTTCTTCAGAAATAAATATCATAGTTACCTCCGATCATGGTATGCAGGAAATATCCTCAGAGCGCGTGGTTCTAATAAATCAATACCTTAAAAAAGAATATTATCAGCAAATCTTGGGCAGTAATCCCGTGTATAATATTTGGGCTAAAAAAGGGTATATCGATTCAATACAATATGCTTTTACTCAAGTGAAAGGAATTAAATGTTATAGTGCTAGTACCATCCCTCCGCACCTCCACTATATGACTAACGAGCGTTGTGGCGATTTAGTTTTGTTAGCTGATTCCGCTTATTCTATTCAAATGAATAAAATCACCATTGATGCCAAAGAAGGAACTCATGGCTACGACCCTGCCAATAGCAATATGAATGCTATTTTCTTTGCGCAAGGACCCGCATTTAAAAAACAATCGAAGCTTGTAAATTTACAAAATGTAGATATCTATAATATGATTTGCAAGATTATGAACTTGAATCCCGCCCAAAACGATGGCGATAATGACGGAATCCTGCTACTTCAATAATCAAATC
>DZDC01000153.1 GCA_022736595.1 Draconibacterium orientale
CAAAACCGTAAATAATTCCAATCGACCTAGCATCATCAGAAAGGATAAAATCCATTTTCCAACATCTGGAATCCAAGCAAAATTATCCACAGGACCTACACGCCCCAATCCTGGACCAATATTACCTAAAGAGCTGATGGTGGCACCAATGGCAGTTTCAAAATCGAGCCCCAAAGCGGCCATGGCAAAGGAGCCCATTCCAAAGACTATCATATACAATAAAGCAAATGCCATGATATTGAAAAGGATGTCGTCTTTCACCGATTTTCCGTTGTAGCGAGTGGTAATGAAGGCCCGAGGATGCACCAATCTTTTAAGCTGAATATTAGCAATTTTGAGTAGCAAAAGATGACGCTGCATTTTAATTCCGCCACCAGTGCTTCCTGCACTCCCGCCGGTAAACATTAAAATAAAGAGAATAAACCAAGCAAAACTAGGCCATAAGAGGTAGTTGTCAGTTACAAAACCCGTGGTTGTAACAATGGAAACCACTTGAAAAAGGGCGTTGCGAAAGGTTTCTTCGGGGTTAAGAGCAAAAGTGCGTGCCAGAAGTAAAGTGATGAATATTGTGGATCCTCCTATCACCAAAGTATAGAATCTAAACTCTTCATTTTTAAATACTTTACCCCATTGACGATGACTGAAAAAATAATGCATCGCAAAATTGACTCCTGCCAAAAACATAAACAAAATAATGACGTATTGAATGTAGGGGCTAAATTCGGCCACACTTGAATTTTTGGTTCCAAAACCTCCTGTGGCCATGGTACCAAAACTGTGGCATAAAGCATCGAAAAGACTCATGCCTCCAAAAATAAGGAGCAGGGTTTGAACAAACGTGAGAATGATGTATATAAACCAAAGCCTTTTTGCTGTACCCGAAATAGTGGGATGAAGTTTATCAGTGGTAACGCCGGGAGCCTCAGCGGCAAAGAGCTGTCCGCCTCCAACCCCTAAAATGGGTATGATGGCCAAAGTGAGCACAATTATTCCCATTCCACCAATCCAATGTGTCATGCTTCTCCAAAAGAGGATACCATGTGGAACCGCTTCAATATCGGTAAGGATGCTACTTCCTGTGGTGGTGAACCCCGACATGGTCTCGAAAAAGGAATCGGTAAAGGTATCAATGGAGCCACTTAAAAGAAATGGTAGGGTGCCAAATAGAGAGATGACAGCCCAAGCCATACTTACAATCATGTAGGCTTCTCTCTTGCCCACATGGCGATTGTTTTCGCGATGAGAGAATAAATAAAAAATGCCCCCAATGCCCACGGTTAATCCACTGGATATGAGGAGGGCTTCAATATCGGAATCTCCATAATATAAGGAAAAAGGAATGCCAGAAAGCATAAAAATACCCTCAATGATGGTTAAGGCACTGAGCGATTTTATTACTGCTTTAAAATTAATTTCCTTTACTCCTAACATATACTAATTAAACATTTTAGTAACTTTTTTTATACTTGAAGGCAGGCAGAAAACTACCACTTTATCACCATTTTCTATTTGAAAATTGCCATCGGCGATAAATGCCTCTTCACCCCTAACAATACCCCCAATCAAGGCTCCTTCAGGAAACTTGAGTTTGAAAATGGGACTTCGGGTTACTTCAGAATTTTCGTGAACCTCCAGCTCCAACACATCGGCATCAACCCCACTCAACACTTTAATGGCTTTTACATCGGCTTCGATGGCAAAATTTTCGATATAGGATGCTGCTATCAGTTTTTTGTTGATAATGGTATCGATACCAATACTTTGAGCCACGTCTATAAAGTCGATATTTTCGATGAGGGCAATAGTTTTTTTCACACCATACCGTTTGGCTAAAAGGCAGGTAAGGATGTTGGCTTCACTATCGCGGGTAACACTTACAAAGGCGTCCATGCTCTGGATATTCTCATCTTCCAAAAGGCTTACGTCGCGCGAATCGCCATGAATAATTAAAGTTTTGCCAAGCAAATCGCTTAAAGCATAGCACCTTTCTTTGTCCAATTCGATGAGTTTAACATTTACTTCTTCTTCAAGATTTAAGGCTACATTTCGGCCAATCCGGCCACCTCCAACAATCATCATGTTTTTGATGGTTTCCTTTTGGCGGCCACTCATTTTTAGAATTTGGTCAATACCATCGCGTTTGGTAATGATGTATGCCATATCTCCCAACATAAAACGGGTGTTTCCGTTGGGAATAATGGTCTTTCCTTTTCGGTGCAATGCCACTGCTCTAAAGCCCATATCGCCGTAATCTAAAGCTATCTCGCGCAAGGTTTTATCAATAATCAAAGCCCTTTGGTCGAGTTTGAGGCTAAAAAGAGTAAGCTTTCCTCCCGAAAAATCAAATATTTCATCCGCAGCGGTATGTTTGATGAGTTTAATAATTTCGCTTGATGCAATGCGTTCGGGGCTCACCAGATTATCAACCCCCAACTCATTGTACATCTTTTTGATTTCGGGTTGAAGGTTTTCCACATTCGAGACGCGGGCGATGCATCGTTTGGCGCCTAAACGTTTTGCTAGAATACAAGCCAAAAGATTGGGCTCTTCGTAGTGCATAACGGAAATAAAGAGACTGGCTTTTTCAATACCCGCACTTTTCAAGATGGAAACCTGAGTAGCATAACCCGTTAAAGTCATGATATCGAGGTTGCTGTCCATTTCATCTATGAAATCCTTATTGGGATTGATCATGGTGATGTTATGACTTTCACCCGAAAGTAGCTTGGCAAGGTGAGAACCCATTTCACCGTCACCGGCAATGATTATATTCATAATCTATTTGGATTTAAGAACTTAAAAACTTCTAAAACCTATAATTTCACGCACTTCTTTAAGGGTTTTGGAGGCACTCTCTCGAGCTTTTTCTGCACCCATACGCGCTACCTTGCTTAAATAGGCTTGGTCGGCACTAATAGACTCGATGCGTTGACGAATGGGATCGGTGAAAAGGATAATATCTTCAGCCAATTGCTTTTTCATATCGCCATAGCGAATTTGACATTGGTTGTATTGTTCATCAAAAAACTGTACCGTTTCGGGTTTCGACACGATGCTCATCAGGCTAAAAAGATTTTGAATCACCTCAGGTTTTTCTTGATTGGGTTCGGTGGGTCCCGCATCGGTAACGGCTCGCATCACTTTTTTGCGAATGGAAGCAGGCTCTTCCATCAGATAAACGGCATTGGCAGCTCCTTCAGATTTGCCCATTTTTCCACTGCCATCCAGTCCGGGAACTTTTACCAAATCCTGACCGAAATTGAAGGCCGTAGGAATCGTAAAATACTCACGTTGGTACATATTATTGAAGCGGCGCGCGAAGGTACGCATCATTTCGAGGTTTTGCTCCTGATCCTTGCCCACAGGTACTTTGCTGGCTTGGTGCAAAATCACATCTGCAGCCATCAAAGTGGGATAGGTAAGCAATCCTGCATTGACGTTGTCGGGTTGCTTGCGCACTTTATCTTTAAACGAATTCACCCTTTGAAGCTCGCCCACATAGGCATTCATATTGAGCAAAAGGTAGAGCTCAGCAGTTTCAGGCACATCACTCTGAATGTAGAGGGTCGCTTTCTCGGGGTCGAGGCCTGCAGCCAAATACTCTACCAATACCTGCTTCACATTGCCGTGAAGGTTTTCAGGAGTGGGGTGGGTGGTAAGCGAATGATAGTCGGCAATGAAAAAAAAGCAACGGTGCGATTGCTGCATGCTGACAAAATTTTTGACGGCACCAAAATAATTGCCCAGGTGCAAATTGCCCGTGGGTCGTATTCCACTAACTACTGTTTCCATGGGGGCAAAAGTATAAAATATTGAGGCTTATTAACTGTATTTTTTATAGAGGCTTATAATTGAACGTTATAAACAAATGACTGTGAATTAATCGTCATTTGAATACCTAAATAACTCATTTTTTAATCCTTAGATTTGTGTAAACTTTAAAACTTATAATTATGAGAAAAAATGTATTACTTATTTTGGTGATGTTTATCGCCGGAAGCCTTTCGGCTCAACTTTATGTAGGAGGTAAATTGGGCTATAATTTTGGTGCCCAAAAAACTGCTTTTACAACAACTGCAGCCGATTTTAAGTCTATTGACGTAAATTTTGCTTCACTTGGACAAGGCTTAGTACCTGGTCTAAAAGTAGGCTATTTCCTAAACGACAACTGGGGAGTTGAATTAGGATTTGACTACTTTATGGGTTCAGTAATTAGTTATAATGTAGTAGGCTTTCACCCACTCGCAGGCAGTTATTTAACTACAATTGAGTTACAGTCAACACAAATTCGTCTTTCTCCCCAATTGGTTTACAAATCAGATATGGGTATGTACGGTCGTTTCGGAATGATGTTACCAGTTTCTGGTAAAACAACCGCAAATACTACCTCTGTAATAGGAACTAAAACTTATGTTAAGAACATGGAAAACAAGGGTACATTCTCTTTAGGCTTTACTGCAGCTTTGGGTTATGAATACGAATTGAGCGATGCTCTTAAGCTTTTTGGTGAATTCCAATACACTGGTTTAGCCATCAAATCCAAATCTTCATTAGTTACTGAGTACACCATTGATGGTGCTGACCAATTGGGTGGTATGACTACCTACCAAAAAGAAACTGTTTCTGTTGACGTTTTGGATGCTAGCTCAAACAATACTACTTACAATACTAGTGCTGATATGAGTAAAGCTCAAGATGTATTGCGCACTTCAAGCAACTACTCTGCTTTTGGTATCAACATCGGAGTAAACTTCGCATTTTAATTTTTCTTTCCCCAGATTAGGCTTTCGAGCCAAAGAAATAAAGGCTGCTTCTTCATGAGGCAGCCTTTTTTATGGCCTGTCGTTTTATTACAATTGGTATAACTACTTTTTTCCAAATTGGTATTTCGCTCCTTTAGTACATGACAATTTTCAATTTAGACCGTCTAAGGTTGAGGTTGTATTGT
>DZDC01000289.1 GCA_022736595.1 Draconibacterium orientale
TTTATTGAATTAGGCATTTAAACAATAGGCTTTATAAGGTAACGGATCAGCTTTAACCATTCTCAGCAGGAGGTTGTCAAATATTCCATCCTTCATGTTGCTCCTGTTAAACCGGTAGCAATATTCATCTACATAGCCTTGTAGGTTTTCCACTTGATGGTGCATCCCTCGTAGCCAACCTTTAAAACCCATTATCACGCGATGGAGGTCAGGAAAATTCGCTCCCTTCTTCCCAGATGGAACTTGGTGCAAGTTTGTAAAATCCTTTTTAAGTGGTTTATAACCTGTCCATTCATCTGTCTTTATTTCGGCATCAGACTGAATGGTTTCTTTCATAAACGAACCAAGTTCCTTTGCACTGCTTTTGCCGATAACCTTTCCATATACACGGCTGACCCCTTTGCCTTTGCGCTCAATGGCAAATACCACCAGTTTCTTTTTGTCGTTCTTCCGCCCCCTCACACCTTCTTCTTGGCCGCCCACAACAGTTTCATCAACTTCTGCTTTGCCAGTAATCTTAAACTGCCCGCTACTTTTCATTCCATGCATCACCTTCTGTTTGAACAACCAACACGTTTTCTGCCTCAACCCAAGTTTGCGGCTCAACTCGGTACTCGATATGCCTTTTCGATTTGTACTGACATAATAAACTATGTAAAATGCCTTCAATAAGGGAAACTTTACTTTATGGAATAAGGTGCCGCTTGTTGGTGAACAAATGTGATGACATTTAGTACATTGACGGCTAAACTCCCTGTCGCCCCCACAATATTTGGTATTCCCGCATTTGGGGCACATATAACCATCTGCCCATTTAAGTTCTGATAAATAGGACAAACAGGCTCGATCATCAGGAAACTTGGCCTGAAAATCAAAAATCGTTAGGCTTTGAAATTGTTGTTCCATACTTTGAATATTGAATTGCCCCAATTTACTCACTTTTATTGTATTGACAAAATGCCTAATTCAATTAATTTTTTGACTAAATCCAAATGCCCCCTGAAATAAAGCAGACATATCAAAATTTCTATATTTCAGGTTTATATTAATTCCTCCCATCCAATGAGGAACAGCTCCTTTGCCAATTTCAACCTGATCTTTCCAATTCAATAGTCCATCGC
>DZDC01000033.1 GCA_022736595.1 Draconibacterium orientale
GAGATCCATTGCTGATGACCTAGTAGTCAATCTTAATGGAAAACATTATTCTGGGATAATTCCAGTCAAGAATGGTAATTTTGAGGACACAGAATATACCCTAGTGGGAAAGAGTCTTATACACAGCGCTCCACTTTCGGTTGAAACTTTCAAAAGAGGTTTTTTTGGAAAATACGGTGAATATATTGTAACCATTGGATTGTTGCTTTTTGCTTTTTCAACGGCTATTGCGTGGTCATATTATGGTGAGCGAGCTGTTGTTTACCTTTTTGGAACAAAATTTATTATTATCTACAGGGTGATTTTTGTACTTGGATTTTTTATTGCATCTTTTACCGATACCACCTTGATTTGGACATTTTCAGGCATAGCAATAGCCTTTATGACTTTACCTAATCTATTTGGAATTCTATTGCTTAGCAAGGACATGAAGAATACCCTGAAAGAGTATTGGTCAGATTTTTATAAAAACCATCCTAAAGAAAAGCACTAATTTTCAGCAAATTGTTCGCTACCTTTGATTACCAACTGAGCCACGCGACTCCACTCACCATAGAGTTTTTGAGCTTCATCTGGACCAATATGACTTACAAATTTTCTACCGACATTATGAAATGCTAAGATCTCTTCCTTGGTCCAAAATGAAAGTGCAATTCCAGCCATATAAGCCGATCCTAAAGAAGTAGTTTCAATTACTTTGGGTCTATTTACTTCAATTTGAGTAATATCCGCAATATATTGCATCAAAAAATTATTGGCTGAAGCGCCTCCATCAACGGAAAAAGACTTAATTTCAAGTTGCGACTCTTCCTTCATCAGTTGAAGCATTTCGTAAGTACGGTAAGCTAATGACTCAAGAGTCGCTCTTACAATATGCTCGCGCTTGGTGCCTAAGGTAATTCCCAAAATGGCACCTTGAACATTGTTGTTCCAATAAGGAGCTCCCAATCCAGCAAGGGCAGGAATTACAGTTACTCCTCCACTATCCTTCACCGAATATGCCATAAACTCACTCTCATCAAAAGAATTTATAAGTTGTAGTTTATCTTTTAACCATTTTATTGCAGCTCCGGCGATAAATATATTACCCTCCAAAGCATACTTAACTTTTCCATCCATGCTCCAAGCGATGGTGGTCAACAATCCGTTATTTGAGAATTTGGGTTTCTTACCCGTGTTCATGAGCATAAAACTCCCGGTGCCAAAAGTAGATTTTAACATTCCCTTTTTAAAACATATTTGACCAAAAAGGCTCGCTTGTTGGTCGCCCAAAATAGCGCCAATTTCCAATCGTTTACCTAAAAAGGATTCATCTAAAAAAGCATTTAACCCCATACTCTCAACCACCTGAGGTAAAATGGAACGAGGGATATTAAATAATTCAAGCAGCTCGTCATCCCATTCTAACGTATTGATATTAAAAAGCAAGGTTCTCGAAGCATTGGAATGATCGGTAATATGCAATTGCTTTTTAGTAAAATTCCAGATAAGCCACGAATCTACTGTACCAAAGGCCAATTCGCCATTTTCAGCCTTTTGACGAGCTCCGTCCACATTATTGAGAATCCACTGAATTTTAGTTGCTGAAAAATAACTATCCACCACCAAGCCCGTCTTCTCATGTATAAAATCGCCTTTCTTATTTCTAATTTTAATACACTGGTTTTCAGTGCGCTTATCTTGCCATACAATGGCAGGATAAATAGGTTCGCCAGAACTCCGATCCCAAATCAGGGTGGTTTCGCGTTGGTTGGTTATTCCTAGACCTATGATATCTTCAACATTAACTTTTCTATTTCGCAGAAGCTCCTTTGCCGCACTTATCTGACTTTCGAATATTTCCCATGGGTCTTGTTCTACCCAATTTTTTTTAGGGTAAAACTGACTAAAGGCCACTTGGGCTTTTTCAATTAATTTACCGGTTCTATCGTAAATAATTGCCCTCGAACTTGAGGTTCCTTGATCAAAAGAGAGGATATACTTCTTTTCCATTTCGATTATTTCAAATTTACAACTTTACCACCGGTGATGGCCTTTTGACTTATAATAATAGCTTGCCCATAATAGTTAACAATGCCACCCGTATTAGCATTCGCTTTGAGTTCTTTTCGAACAATTAAAAATATTTCGGCGCCACTAGCACTACTACAATCAGCAGATTGGGTTTCAAACTTTTGTCCCCAAATCTTACCGCCAGCATTAGCACTAGCATTGACAAAAGTCGCACTTCCGTCAATACTAAGCTCGGCACCTTGATGGGCCACCAAAACCAGTGAATCTACCTTTAATACTGCTTTCATAGTGGCCCCTTTGCTGAGTCTAATGCCCAATTTCTGTTGTTTCAATGCCTCCTTTATCAATAGGTCAGCCCCAGCTTTAGCCGTGATGGCGCTTATATCTTTATAATACAGCAGCACGGTAATATTGCTTTCTTTACCAATGGCAGTATTACGCACCAACAATTCACCCTTTTCAATACTTGTGGTTACTCCGTTCAAATCAACTTTGGTAGCGCTTAAAACCACCATATTTGAATCGCTCTTTATCAGTTTAACATCCATGTTCCCAAAGAAATAAACCGAGTTAAAATCAGCCAATTTGCGGTTTTGAACTTGCTGCGTAAAGGCATTTACCGAATAAAAAAAGATGAAGATTACAAGTAAATTACGAATCATAAAGGTTAAGTTTTGCGATTTAAACCTGGGTTAAAATGCCTTATTCTATCCAAATAAAGCTGAGCAAAAGTATGAAAATAGTTCTTTGCTTTTAAAATTACGTCCTATGCATTTAATGGTTTTATTCGATTTTTAGAATTTAATTTCAGTATATCCCAATTGGGAGATTCATTTTCATACTTTTGTCAAATGACAGAAGTTGAAATTCATATTGTAATTGTACTCAGAAAAATTTTAGCCTTATTGAACGATGAGGACTTCAACTCAGTGATGTATAACTCCAAAGCTATCTTGCTAAAGAATATTCAAAGGGTTGACGAACCTTGTTTTCTTGTGATAAAAAGATTTGTTGAAATGGGAGATTTAAAGAAAAAAGGCAATACTGAATTCGAAATCCAACCCAATTCAGAACTCATGGAAACTTTCATAAACAGTCAAAAAGAATTGGTTGCATTCTGCCAACAAAAACATATCGATATCAACTTTGAAATAAACCAATTACGGAAAGTATGGCCCATTTAAACCATTCCAAAACGGCTTTATTCTTTGGCACCTTCAACCCCATCCATGTTGGTCATTTAATTATTGCTAACCATATAGTTGAAAACACCCCCAATGATGAATTGTGGTTTGTGGTAAGTCCTCAAAGTCCATTCAAGAAAAAAGAAAGTCTTTTGGCCGATCATCATCGTTTTGCTTTGGTAAACCTTGCTGTTGAAGATCATCCTAAATTATGGGCCTCTAACATCGAATTTGGTTTACCCAAACCATCCTACACTTCACATACACTCAGTTATTTAGAAGAGAAATACCCAATGAAAGAGTTTAGTTTAGTGATGGGTGAAGACAATCTCGAAGGATTTGATAAATGGAAAAACTATGAATATATCTTAGAAAATTATCAGATATACGTTTACCCTAGGCTGGGCATTGAGAAAAGTAAATTGATCAATCATCCCCATGTGCATCTTCTCAACGATATCCCATTGCTTAATATCAGCGCCTCTTTTATACGTCAAAACATCAAGCAAAAAAAGGATGTTAAATATCTCTTAGTTCCCAGTGTATATGACTATGTAAAAGAAATGCACTTCTATGAAAAATAAAAAACCTTCCGTTTTGGAAGGTTTTCACATTTTCTTTTAAGCAAAAACAATTATTCGTCTTTACTTTCCTCTTCATAGCTCTTAAGCAAGGCATTTTGAATATCGCCTGGTACTTGAGCATATTCAGCAAAATCCATGGAGAATGTACCTCTACCAGAAGTCAAAGAACTCAATGTAGTGCTATATCGGTGCATTTCTGACAAGGGCACTTTGGCCTTAATTATTTGATAATGACCTTCAGCGCCCATTCCCATTATAATGGCTCTTCTACCTTGCAAATCGGTCATCACATTTCCCATAATTTCTTCGGGAACTGAAACTTCGATATTGTAAATAGGCTCCATAATCTTAGGCCCTGCATTTTTGAAAGCAGCACTAAAAGCATGACGTCCAGCAAGTTTAAAACTTATTTCATTACTATCTACGGGATGCATCTTGCCATCATAAACATAAACCATAATGTCACGTGCATAACTACCCGTAAGCGGGCCTTCTTCCATTCTTTCATTGATCCCTTTTAAGATGGCAGGGAGGAAACGAGCATCGATAGCGCCTCCAACAATACAGTTGCTGAAAATAAGTTGTCCACCCCAAGTTAGATCATAAGTATCAACACCTCTAACCGGAAATTCTGTTGGATCTTTATAACCTTCAAAATAGGGTTGAATCAAAAGATGTACTTCACCAAATTGACCTGAACCACCTGATTGCTTTTTGTGCCTATAATCAGCTTTTGCTTGTTTGGTAATGGTTTCGCGATAAGGAATCTTAGGAGCTACAAATTCAAATGGAATTTTATAGATTTTATCCAAATACCATTTTGCGATATTGATATGCTGTTCGCCCATACCTTCCACAATAAGTTGCTTCAATTCACGAGAATAATATACTCTAAGCGCAGGGTCGGACTTATGCATATCGTGCAATACGCTACCTAACTTTTCATCATCGGTGGAATTTACTGCTTTGATTGCTGTTGTATAAATAGGATTGGGAAAAACAATAGGATTCAAAGATAATTCCTTATGGGCTAAATCCACCAAAGTATCATTTGCATGAGTTGATTTCAACTTGATCACTGCACCAATGTCGCCAGCGTGAAGTTTTTCGACTTTTTCGCGGGCTTTCCCATTGCTTACTAATAACTGAGTAATACGTTCTTTGGATCCGCTATGAGAGTTGATCATATCCATTCCTTCAGTAATGGTACCGCCATATACTCTAAAATAAGCTACTTCACCCAAATGGGGTTCCACCTCGGTTTTGAATACGAAAGCGATGGCAGGACAACTTTTATCGCAATAAAACATTGTACCATCATTGGCTTCGCGAGGATGTGAACTTGGAAGTGGAGTGGAATTAATCACAAAATCCATCAAACGACCAGCTCCAATGCATTCCTTAGCTGACGTTACAAAGATTGGAAAATAAGAACGTTTTGCTATTCCCAAACGAATCCCTTCGCGCAATTGCTCGATGGTAAGTGTGTCGTTTTCGAAGTATATTTCCATTAATTCTTCAGAACCTTCAGCTGCGGCTTCGATTAAAATCTTTTCCAATTCGTTGGCACGCTCCAGCTCATTGGCAGGAATATCGCTAAATACGGCATCTCCACCACCACGCTTGAATTTGATTTGTTTCATATAAACCAAATCGATCACGGTGTCAAACTCAGACCCCTGATTAATTGGATATTGTACAATGGCTACTTTTTCGCCGTAGGCATTTTGCAATTGAGAAACTGTTTCCTCAAAGTTAGCTTTTTCATGATCCATTTGATTGATCACAAACATGACTGGCATATTGAGTTTGGAGGTATTTCTCCACGCCAATTCTACTCCTACATTTAATCCTTCATGGGCATCTACTACGATGAGAGCAGTATCTGCTACATTAAGCGCTGGCACAACTTCTCCCACATAATCAGCTGTTCCTGGAGTATCAATTATGTTTACTTTCCTTCCGTTGTATTCGCTGTGAAGAATGGTAGTTACTACAGATCCTCCTTTATCAAGTTCAATTTCGCGAAAATCGGAAGCGGTATTTTTTTCATCAATACTTCCTCTACGTTTAATCTTTCCTCCTTCGAAAAGCATGGCTTCTGCCAGTGTGGTCTTTCCTGATTTCGCCCCGCCAACAAGAGCAATATTTCTTATTTCATTGGCTTCATATACTTTCATAAATTGGTATTTTAGGGTTTCTAATGTGTTTATAGGTTTAAAAGGGTCGTAAAATTATTAATTTTATAATATCTATCACAATAAATTAACAATTAAAATACACTTTTCTATAAATATTTTATCACCTCCACTTTTAGAACCTATTTTAATTGAGCCATTACTTTGTCTGCCAGCCTACTAGCTCCAATTCTGAAAAGTTTGTTATTCATCCATTTTTCACCCAAAACCGATTCCAGTAGATATAAATACTGTAGTGCATCTTCCACCTCTGCAACGCCACCCGCAGGCTTTATCCCAATTATTTTTCCTGTTTTTTGGTAGGTTTCTTTTATAACTAACAACATGGTGTAAAAAGCTTCTAATGTAGCTGCGGGTTGTATTTTACCTGTGGATGTTTTTATAAAATCAGCGCCCGCCTCAATGCTAATTTGAGATGCCAAGAACACCTGCGACATATTTTCAAGTTCTCCTGTTTCCAAAATTACCTTTAAATGGGCTTGCCCACAGCTTTCTTTGATGGCTTTTACCTCGGAAAAGACAAAATCATAATCGCCTTCTAAAAATTTTCCCCTCGAAATTACCATATCAATTTCATCAGCGCCCTGCTCCACTGCATATTTCACCTCTGCCACCCGCAGATGAAGGGGTGATTGACCGCTAGGAAAAGCTCCCGCTACGCATGCCACATGGATGCTTGTGTCGTGCAATTGAGATTTGGCCAACTGAGCAAAAGTTGGATATACACAAACTGCCGCCACATTGGGAACACTTGGACCATTTATATGGTAGCTTTTTGCTTGCTTGCACAATGCTATAACTCTAGCATCGTGGTCTTTCCCTTCAAGGGTTGTTAAATCAATGCAATTTAAAATTAATTGTAACGCTTCTTGATGCGTGAGTTTTGACACATGGTTTTTTAACAGGGTCGCAACCTCAGTTTTAATTGCCAAATCGTCTATTTGCTTCATAGTCCAGTTCATAATCTATATTTTTATAATTATTGTTTTTCTTTACGTTGCTCAGTGATTGTGGTAATTCCTCCTGAAATCACAAATTTCATGACTTCAGTAGGCGACGCCGCTAACTTTTTAATATTTTCCTTAGGCACCACAAAAACATTTCCCATAATACTGTATGAAAATGGTACATAAATACTTACGAAATCTTTTTCTATTCCCAAGTCGCTAAGATCGTCTTGAGTTAAAAACCCTATTTGATATACTTCCGATTCTTTATTGATGCGAACCAATACAGCTTGGGTAAACTTCTTTTTATTGCCCACAAAAGCGGATAAAAGGTCTTTCACAGAACTATAAATAATTTTTACCAATGGAGCCTTATCTATAATTCCATCAAACCACTTTGAAATGGGAGTAGCGACAAGAACAGAACCTATTACACCCAATGCAGTGACACCACTCACTATGATAAGTAACCCCAATCCTGGTGTAGAAAAATCCAAAAGCGTATCAAGCTTAATAAAAATTAAATACAACACATAAATGGTCACAGTAATTGGGACCACCAACAGCAACCCTTGACCAAAATATTTTAAGAAATATTTTTTAAACAAATGAATTATTGATTTCATATATCTTCTTGATTTTTAATACTTAAATTTAATCGTTTTAGTTTTAAACCCCTTAATTCCTTTGGATCACTATAGAAACAGAGAGCGTAAATACACTTGTACAAAGATGCAGTTTTTTAATGATTGGTAATCAGACTGCCCTAAATTTTGATGTTGCACAAGTTTTTGAATAACTTGCAATGCTATTTGCCTATTGAAAATAAGATAAAGGTATTTAAAAACTCCAATTTAATTTTGCATAAACTCTTATTTAACTGATTATATACAATTTAAACATCTGTAATACCAAAGAATATTTTTTTTTAAAATTTTTGCCAAGTTCAAAAAAGCTGTATATTTGCAGCCTCAAAACCCAATCAGGGTAAGTTCTTTAAATCATGCGGAAATAGCTCAGTTGGTAGAGCATGACCTTGCCAAGGTCAGGGTCGCGGGTTCGAGTCCCGTTTTCCGCTCAGAATAAAAGCGGCAGGTCCGCTTTTTTCATTACATCCAATATCATTTGGAGTAAGCTCGGGTGGTGGAATTGGTAGACACGTTGGACTTAAAATCCAATGAACATTGCGTTCGTGCGGGTTCAAGTCCCGCCCCGAGTACAAAGCAAAAAGCTTCAGGTTTCTGAAGCTTTTTTTTTATTTTATCCAAAAAATGGAAGCTTTTACTGCCCGCCATTATATCCCATTAGCATTCTATAGAACGTTAATTTTTTGATAAACCTCTTTTTTATAATTCCCACCAATGAGTGCCATTCCTTCGGTTTGAAGCAACTGGATTTCCGGAAATTTAATATAATTGATATAATTGATATTTACGATAAAACTGCGATGAGTTCGCACAAAACGATCTGATGGAAGCGCTTGTTCCATTTGATGCATAGTTACATTTACACGGTACTTTGATTTCTCCAAATAGATATCTACATAATCCTTGCTCGCTTCAATATAGATAATATCATCCACCTTTAATTTATGAAGTTTGTAATCCATCTTTACAAAAATATGCTCGCGATAGCTTTCAGTCACAGCACTGTATTCATTTTTCTTGGCTTCAAACCCTACTGCTGACCGCAAATTGTAATATAAAGCTACATCACTAAAAGGTTTTGCCATGATGCTGTGAGCATTAACCTCATCAAATACATTAAACTTAAGATTCTCATTTCCCACCATCATAATTACAGGCAATCCTTTAAAATTGGTAATATCTCGGCAGGCATTAAGTCCTGTATATTTCTCATCAAGAAATAAATCCATCAGCACCAAATCAGTTTGGGCTAGCAACGGATTCTCAATAATTTTATTTGGATTGGCTAAAACCCCTAAAATATTATAGCCCATCTCAAGGAGCCGTTGCTGAAGAGCCACCTCAACCTCTGATGGATCCTCAATAATTAACAGGTTAATTGTTTTCATCTCTAATTAGGTTAACTTTATGCATTAAAATAATACTTGAAACATCCTACCAAAAATATAAAAACCATAGAATTTCAAGGATAAGGTTATAATCAGTTTTCAACATTGAAGGAATCCAAAAAAACAACTCCAGAAACATCACTTCTTAATGTCGTGCTATGACTAACCCACAAGATAAACCCTGTATTATATTTCCGTGTGATGGGTCATGGTTTAGCCTCTGCTTCCCTGCCCTTTTGGTCAGGCTTTAGATTTTATCTCAAAGTAAACACACTTACTCTTGACTAACCATTCCCATTCGCTGGCTCGTTTAGGATTCTATGCCAATGAATACGGATGATGCGTAGCATACCTATCGAACCCCTTTTCAGAATTTTTCGACCCAAAAAACCTGAGCCATTTCGATAGTCTTATTTCCGTTCATAACCAAGTATTCAATACCAGACTTTGAATATAGATCTGTAATTATTCCTTCTTCCTCCAAGCTCAATTCATCCTTTTGGTATTTTATTAATAATTTGGTTTTATGCATACAATACTGCTCATAAGAATCATAATTATGACAGGAAACTTTATTAGTGGCCATCAGCAATAGTTTAAATTTTTAAATCGCTGCAAAGTTCTAATTATTACTTTTGTTGAATTATAAAATCCATTGAGAAATGTTATCAAATTTTGTTCGATTCATTAGTATTCTATTTATAAGCGTAACCACTAATTTTTTGTGTGGACAAATAAAAACCAATGCCATCGGTGATACTATTAATAAGGTGGACATAAAAGGACTAAGACAAGGCAGCTGGGAATTACCTGCCGGAATGAGCCGCATGGAAGGACCATATGTTGATGGACATAAGGATGGAACTTGGCTCTATTATGGCCCCAACGAACATGTTGCAGCCATTGAAAACTACAAACGAGGAAGCCTTGAAGGGGCCGTTTTCATATTCGACGAACAAGGAAAGCTTATGAATGAACGACACTTTAAAAACAATGTACTCCATGGTTTAAACATTTTTTTCAGTGATTCTGGAAAAACATTGGGAAAAAGATATTACAAAAATGGGCTGCTTCATGGTCCATACTTGAGTTTTTACGAATCTGGATTACCATTAGAAGAGTCGTTTTACCACATGGGACTAAAAGACTCTATTAGTACCTACTTTAATAACGATTCAAAAATAATTGCACGTATTCATTATAAAAACGGAACCTTGCACGGATCCTATTTTACTTATTGGAGTAATGGACTTACCAAATCTGAGAAATCCTATATTCAAGGACAGGCACAAGGCTTATACACTGAATATTATGAAACTGCACATATCAAAATAAAAGGAAAATATTTGAATGATAAAAAGGAAGGGAAATGGGAATATTTTGATGTAAATGGTCAACTTCTGAAAGTTGAAATATACAAACAAGACCAATTGATAAAAGTAAAAAATTACTCCAAAAGCGAAAAAACTGAAATATTTTAAATAAAATTTGGTTTTTTGAAACTTTAACCTATTTTTGCCGTTCCAAAAGTCATAAAAAGACCACGGATTCATTACTTAAGCACATTAAATAACCATTAAACATTACGTTATAGACTAAACTTTTACCCATTTTTATTAACTAAATCATAGTTTAAGATGGAACTATTAAAGTTTAGCGATCAAGAATTGATCAGTGCTTATCTTTCAGGAAAAGAATTTTATATGAGCGAGCTTATTCGTCGACACGAGTCGAGGTTGATGAGTTACATCTATGTTTCCGTTAAGGACATGGAAATTGCTGAGGATATTTTTCAAGACACCTTTATGAAAGTCATCCATAAATTAAAGGAAGGCGGTTATAAAGAAGAAGGAAAGTTTATCCAATGGATTCTGCGCATAGCGCACAACCTGATTATTGACCATTTCAGGAGAAACAGTCGGGCTCAAATGGTTCGAAGCACCGAAGAGTATGATATTTTTAATCAACTCCCAGTGTACGACCGAAATATTGAGGACGAAATGATTACAGCTCAAAGCCACGAAAAAATTAAATTGATGATCGAATTACTTCCCGAAAATCAGAGAGAAGTATTAAAAATGCGACATTATCAAGAACTCAGCTTTAAAGAAATTGCTGAATTAACTAACGTCAGCATCAATACCGCTTTAGGCAGAATGAGATATGCTGTGTTAAATTTGCGCAAGATGATGGAAGAAAACGATATTATGTTATCAGCATAAAAAATTGTTTCGAGTAAAATAATTGGGTAATTGCTGCGTTAGATTAGTCATACAAATCAAACTTAGCAATGCCTATGATTCATAAATCTACTCTAAAATCGAAAAGTAATTTTCAAACTATTTGCAAACCCATAACCGATAAAGAACTCTTAGATTTGTCAGAAAAAGCCCTCCAGCAATTTCCAAATCTCAAGTCGAGCCGAAAAGAGTTTATTATTCAATATTCATTAAGTCTTGCAAGTATTAAGCAAAAGGTTTACCATCTTAATTAACGGGAAATCTAAAAATACGATTAGGCTAATCTTGCGTAGTTTGTAAAAATCCAACCTATTTTTTCATGCATGCCAGTAGGCAAAAGACAGGATTATTGTTGCAGATACAAGCGATGTGCCTAGCATAGCCGAAGTAAGCTTGCTGAAGAATGGCTTTTTCAAACATGGTTAACAAAGCATCCGTAGCATTTTTAGAATCTCTCTTAAGTTTTGAAGTTCCGAAAATAAGACTTATACTTTTAACTTCTTTTTTCATTAACATTTTAAATTAATTTGCTTTAAAAAATGGTATTTCCCTTTTTTAAAGGATTTAAAATGCCCGTAAACAAAAGTTATTGGGGAGTTCTTTTGATGAATTATTTAAAAAAAAATAGCGCCCAAAGAAATTGGATAAACATTTAAATGGTAACTTTGCAAGCCTAAATAAACCTATGCGTACTGAAATAATCATTCCCATTGACGGCTTAAAACCCATTGATTTTTTTGGCCCCAATCATGCCAATATTTTGCTACTGGAACAGGCTTTTCCTCAATTGAGTATCATAGCCCGTGGTAACGAAATTAAAGCAATTGGCGACCAAGATTCATTGGATGAACTTGAGAAAATTATTCAATTGATGTTAAATCATTTCGAAAAGAAAAGCATTATTAATAGGGATACTGTAATGAACCTACTCAATACCAGCGGGAAAGACACCAACTTTCAGCTTGAATTAGAAGTTGACAACGATATTTTAGTCCATGGTCGCTCAGGAAAAGCGATTAAAGCGCGTACGCCCAATCAGATGCGGATGGTTGAAAGTCTGAACAACAATGATATTTTATTTGCCATTGGACCCGCAGGAACAGGTAAGACCTACACTGCCGTTGCATTAGCAGTGCGTGCATTGAAAAACAAAGATGTACGTAGAATTATTCTAACTCGACCAGCGGTAGAAGCTGGAGAAAGTTTGGGCTTTTTACCTGGCGATTTACGCGATAAACTGGATCCCTATTTACAACCCTTATACGACGCATTGCGAGATATGATTCCACAGCAAAAACTGGTAAGTCTTTTTGAGGATGGAACTATTGAGATAGCCCCACTGGGCTTTATGCGTGGAAGAACCTTAGATCAAGCATTTGTAATATTGGATGAGGCTCAAAACACCACTTCTAGCCAGTTAAAAATGTTCTTAACACGGATGGGAAAAGATGCCAAATTCATTATTAATGGGGACATTACACAAATAGATTTACCTAAAAATCAAAAATCGGGCTTATTAGATGCACAGCGCATTTTAGGAGATATACAAGGTATGGAATTTATCCACCTTGACGAAAATGATGTGGTACGGCATCGATTAGTAACTAAAATAATTCAAGCATATTCAAAAATCAATCAATAACATTATGTCACAATCCGTTTTAAACACAAAATTTCACTTTCCGAAGCAAAAGGGAATTTATATTGGTAAAGTAAGAGATGTGTATAACATCAATGACGAACTATTGGTAATGATTGCAAGCGATCGTATTTCCGCTTTCGATGTGGTACTTCCAAAAGGAATCCCATACAAAGGTCAGGTTTTAAATCAAATTGCTTCTAAGTTTCTTGATGCTACCTCCGACATTGTTCCCAATTGGAAAATTGCAACCCCAGACCCAACGGTCACCATTGGAAAAAAATGCAACCCATTTCCAGTTGAAATGATTGTAAGAGGCTATCTGACAGGAAGCTCATGGCGAAGCTATAAAGGTGGTAGCCGGAGTATCTGCGGGGTTTCAATTCCTAACGATATGCGTGAACATCAAGCCTTTGAGAAGCCAATTCTCACTCCTACCACTAAAGCAGAACTAGGTTTGCATGATGAAGACATCTCTCGTGAAGAAATTCTAAGGCAAGACTTAGTTTCAGAATCTGATTATCTGAAGTTGGAAGACTATTCTTTAAAATTGTTTCAACGAGGATCTGAGATTGCTGCTAAAATGGGATTAATCTTGGTGGATACCAAATATGAATTTGGCAAAATCGATGATCAAATATACTTAATTGATGAAATCCATACTCCCGATTCATCGCGGTATTTTTATGCTGAAGGGTATCAAGAAAGATTTGATAAAGGAGAAAACCAGCGTCAATTATCAAAAGAATTTGTGCGCGAATGGTTAATGGAGAATGGATTTCAAGGAAAAGAAGGTCAAAAAGTTCCAGCCATGTCCGAACATTGGGTTAACCAGATTTCAGACCGATATATAGAGCTTTACGAGAGCATTATAGGCGAAAAATTTGATCGTATTGACAATTTTGAAGCGGTGGCCCGAATTGAGAAAAACGTAACTCAATTTTTGAATACTTATTATCGTTAATTAAACAAATATATTAAAATGGATTTAAGCAAAATTATTGCAATTAGTGGAAAACCAGGGCTTTTTCAATTGGTTTCGAGTGTTAAAAATGGATTTGTTGTGGAAGGTATTTTAGACAAAAAACGCTTCCCAGTATATTCATCAAGTCAAGTTAGTTCACTAGAAGAAGTAAGCATCTATACCTATGAAGAAGACAAGCCTTTGCGTGAGGTTTTCCAAAATATTTATGAATATACTCAAGAAAATGAGCTTGTTTCGGCTAAAGCCTCCAAGAATGAGCTTATGAGTTTCTTCGAAAAAGTGCTTCCCAATTACGATCAGGATCAGGTATATGCTTCCGACGTAAAAAAAGTAATTCAGTGGTATAAAATATTAGCTGACAACAACTTGATTGACCAAACTACAGAAGAGGCCGCAACTTCTGAAATTGAAAATAACGAATAATTTAATCACTCTTTTGCAATGACAAATTCCATACTGCCAAAGAAAAGGGTTGAAGATCTTTCCATAATTGAAAATCGAATTCTCAATGAGGATTATTTTGTTTTGGAAGTGGAATCGCAACACCCCGTTGAAAATATTGTTCCAGGGCAATTTGTTGAAATTTTGGTGAACGATTCAAAAAACACATTTCTAAGAAGACCCATTTCCATTTATGATGTTCATCCTCAACGCAATACTTTTGAATTGTTGATTCAGATTGTTGGTGAAGGAACGCAGCATCTTTCCAAATTAACTCAAGGGCAAAAGTTAGATACTATTTATCCTTTAGGATTGGGCTATACCCTTTCAAAGGCTGGAAGTAAGGTACTGCTGGTGGGCGGTGGCGTGGGCATTGCGCCATTGTTATATCTGGCAAAAAAACTCCATCAAAACCAAGTGGAAGTGCATATTTTACTTGGAGGAAGAGGTAAAGGTAATATAATAGAAACCGAGCGATTTTCAGAGTTTGGAAAGGTTTACGTTTCAACCAATGACGGTTCGGTGGGTGAAAAGGGATTGGTAACTGAGCATTCAATAATGCAAAACATGAACTTTGATATGATATACAGTTGCGGCCCTGATCCCATGATGAAGGCTGTGGCACGATTGGCATTTAAAAGTACTATTGAGTGTGAAGTATCATTAGAAAACATGATGGCTTGTGGTATTGGCGTATGTCTTTGCTGTGTAACTCCTACCACCAAAGGGCATCAATGTGTTTGTACCGATGGGCCTGTTTTTAATACACGCAAACTTCTTTGGAATTAATAACCCAACCCTTAGCCATGAATTTAAAAGTAAAAATTGGAAATTTAGAACTTAAAAATCCTGTAATGACAGCCTCAGGAACCTTTGGTTACGGGCCAGAATTTGAGGACTTTATCGACATTAATCGTTTAGGAGGTATTTTGGTTAAAGGTACTACATTGAATCATCGCGAAGGCAATGCTTACCCACGAATGGCTGAAACACCTTCAGGCATGTTAAATGCTGTAGGGCTACAAAACAAAGGTGTTGATGTATTCTGTAAAGATATTTATCCTAAAATTAAACATTACGATACCAGTATTTGGGTAAATGTAAATGGATCAACCATAGAAGAATATATTGAGACTGCTGAGCGAATAAATGAATTAGAGCATATTCCAGCCATTGAGCTCAATATTAGCTGTCCCAATGTGAAAGAAGGAGGAATGGCCTTTGGTGTAAGCTGTCCTTCGGCAGTTGCAGTAACCAATGCCGTACGAAAAGTTTACAAAAAAACCATGGTAGTTAAGCTGTCTCCCAATGTAACCAATATTGCAGAAATAGCCAAAGCTGTAGAAGCTGTGGGTGCTGATGGGGTATCTTTAATCAACACAATGTTGGCCATGGCCATCAATGCAGAAACCCGTCGACCCGTGCTTTCTACCATTACGGGTGGATTAAGTGGTCCTGCCGTTAAACCCATTGCCCTACGTATGGTGTGGCAAGTTGCTCAAGCGGTTAAAATTCCAGTTGTTGGTATGGGCGGTATAATGAATGCAGCAGACGCCATTGAATTTTTGCTTGCAGGAGCCACAGCAGTACAGGTGGGTACCGCTAACTTTATTGACCCCACCGTAACCCTCAAAATTTTAGACGGCATTGAAGAATACATGCACCGTCATGGAATTAAGGACATCTATGAATTGATAGGAGGACTTAAGTTAAATTAGCGATTTGATTCTATGATTAAAATATCCGCGGTTAGCTACGCCAACACCTATCCTTTTTTATTGGGTTTAGAAAAATATTACGCTGGCAAAGACATCATTATCCGTAAAGATGTACCTTCTGAGTGTGCCCGAAAATTAATTGAAGGCGAGGTTGACTTAGGATTAATTCCAGTAGCTGCAATACCCTTTGTTCCTAACGCTCAGATAGTATCTGATTTTTGCATTGGATCAATAGGAAAAGTGAAAACCGTGCTTTTGATGAGTAAAATTCCACTTGATGCAATTGATACCATTTACCTCGATCCAGAATCTAAAAGTTCAATAACCCTAATCCAAGTTTTAAATACCTTCTTTTATAAGAAAAACTGGAACTTTGAAACTTTACCCATGGATTACGCCACCTCTGACAAGGTAAATTCGATGGTACTTATTGGCGACAAAACACAACAAGATCTCCCCTTCCCTTTCGTTTACGATCTTTCAGAACAATGGATGAAGTTTACCCAACTTCCCTTTGTTTTTGCGGCTTGGGTAGCCAATAAACCACTGAACGATGATTTTATTTTACGCTTCAATCAAAGTCTAAAGATGGGACTTTCCAATATTTCAGAGGCCATCGATGTTTATAACCATTCACATACCTATAACTTAGAAGAATACCTCACCCAATACATTAGCTACAATCTCGATTCTAAGAAACACAAAGCCATCGAGCATTTTCTAAACCTTGCAAAACAATTGAAATGAAAGCTTTTCACGCCTACGATATTAGAGGAATCTTCAATGAAGATTTTAACTTAAATGATGTTTTTAAGATAGGATATTTTCTTCCAAAACTTATGAATACATCAAAAATACTTGTGGGCAGAGACGTCCGCGAAAGTTCGGATGATATTTTTAATGCATTGTGCAGCGGCATCACAAAAGCTGGAGCACAGGTGTTTGATGTAGGCTTAAGCACCACTCCAATGATTTATTGGTTAACCGCCAAGTACGAATTTGAAGCCTCCGTAATGATTACTGCCTCACACAACCCCAAGCAATATAATGGGATGAAGATTTCTGGGGCTCAAGCAAAACCCATCGGATATGACACCGGGCTTGGCACCTTGGAACAAATGATCCAGGTAGAAATGCCGACCGAATCAATAGAGCTATCGCTTGTTCCATTCAATAAAAAATCCGAGTACATTCAGTTTTTGAAGACCTATTTGCCCAAAAATATTGAAACGCTCAACCTAAGTATTGATTGCAGTAATGGAATGGGAGCTTTACTAATTAAAGATTTATTAGGAAACCAGCCTCATTATATATTTGATGACCTTGATGGAACCTTTCCAAACCATGAAGCAAATCCGTTAGCACCCGAAAACATCGTTGATTTACAAAAAGCCGTACACAAAAACCAAAGTGACTTAGGAATTATCTTTGATGGAGATGCAGACCGAGTGATGTTTGTTGACGAGAAAGGCCATTTTATTTCGCCCGATTTGATGATTGCTGTTTTGGGTCACTATTTTATGAAGAAAACTACCGAAAAACAGCATGTACTCCATGATATACGTAGCTCCAAAGCCGTAGGGGAGTATTTAAGTAAATTAGGGAACTTCCAAACCCATACATGGAAAGTTGGACGGGCATTTGCAGCTCCTAAAATGAAGGAGTTAGATGCCACTTTTGGAGGAGAACTCGCTGGACATTATTATCTAAAAGATTTTTATTATTCAGATTCGGCAATGCTTGCAATGCTTATGATTTTGGAGGTAATGATTGAGATGAAAGATAATGGTATACGTGTTTCTCAGCTTATTTCGCAGATAAAAGGCTATGCCAATAGTGGTGAGATCAACTTTAAAATCGAAAACAAAGAAGAAGCCATTGAAGCCGTTTTGAATGAAATTACAAAATCAGAAACTCCAATTAAAACCTTGGATTTTGATGGTTTTAGACTTGAGTTTGAAAGCTGGTGGTTCAACATCAGACCCTCCAATACTGAGCCCTATTTAAGACTTATAGTGGAAGCCTCGGATGAAGCATTACTTGCTCAGAAAACAGAGAAGATAAAAGGAGTTTTAAAACTCTTTCTTTAATCTCATTGTACCTTTTCCCTTTATCTTAAAGGCCAACTGCAAACCAATGACTTACATCCATTTCAATCCTTATATTTAAATGGCAGGATTTACCTCGTCTATTTATGAAAAAAGTATTGTAGAAAAATATAAAATCATTAAAAATTAATATTATAAAATAGGCTGTTGATTGGTAAAATCGTATCTTTGTCATTCACAAAAAGAGATTGAATTTCTTTTCATAATATACATAATATCAACAATATGGAATCTACAAAAAGAGTCTATACCTTTGGCGATGGCAAAGCTGAAGGCAAAGCAGACATGAAAAACCTCCTTGGAGGTAAAGGAGCCAATTTGGCAGAGATGAACTTAATAGGAGTACCCGTTCCAGCAGGTTTCACCATTACAACAGAAGTTTGTACCGAGTACAATCTTTATGGCAAAGACGAAGTGGTAAAACTTTTGAAATCAGAAGTAGAAAGCGCAATGCTTAAAACCGAAGAAATCATGAAAGCTAAGTTTGGATCAAAAAACGAAAGTTTTCCCCTTCTTGTTTCAGTACGTTCAGGGGCAAGAGCCTCAATGCCTGGAATGATGAATACCATTCTTAACTTAGGGATGAATGATGATACAGTTAAAATTGTTGCAAAAACCTCAGGAAATGAAAAGTTTGCCTACGATTCGTACCGTCGTTTTATTCAAATGTATGGCGATGTGGTAATGAATGTGGTTGCAGCTGAGGGAGAACACTGTCCTTTTGAACAAGTGCTCGATGCAGTTAAACATAAAAATAATTATAAATCAGACACTGATTTTACCGTTGAAGACCTTAAAGGAATTGTTGATTCATTTAAAGCCGTTGTGCGTAAAAATGCAGGTACGGACTTCCCCACTGATCCATGGGAGCAACTTTGGGGTGCTATATGCGCTGTATTTGATTCATGGAATACCGAAAGAGCCATTCTTTACCGTAAAATGGAAAAAATTCCTAATGAATGGGGCACCGCTGTAAACGTTCAAGCCATGGTTTATGGAAATATGGGCGATAATTCGGGCACAGGAGTTTGTTTCTCTCGGGATGCAGCTACAGGAGAAAATATTTTCAATGGCGAATACTTGATTAATGCGCAAGGCGAAGATGTGGTATCTGGAGTGCGTACCCCACAAGAGATTACCGTTGAAGGCTCAAAGAAATGGGCTGAAAGAGCTGGTATTTCTGAAAGCGAAAGAGCAGCCAACTTCCCATCGTTAGAAGAAGCCATGCCAAAAGTTTATGCCGATCTAAACGCTGTGCAACAAAAACTAGAAAACCATTACAAGGATATGCAAGATATGGAGTTTACCATTCAAGATGGTAAATTATGGATGTTGCAAACCCGTAATGGAAAACGCACTGGAGCCGCCATGGTTCGAATGGCTGTAGAAATGGTTGAAGAAGGTTTAATTAATGACAAAACAGCAATAATGCGTCAGGAGCCCAATAAACTTGACGAATTATTACACCCTATATTTGAAAAATCGGCCAAAGCTAATGCTAAAGTATTATCCAAAGGTTTGCCTGCTTCTCCTGGTGCCGCCACTGGTAAAGTAGTATTTACTGCCAATGATGCTGAAGAATGGGCTGCCAGAGGCGAAAAAGTAATTTTGGTACGCCGCGAAACCTCTCCCGAAGATTTAAAAGGAATGTACGCAGCAGAAGGCATCTTGACTGAACGCGGAGGTATGACCTCCCACGCCGCCGTGGTAGCTCGCGGAATGGGTAAATGCTGCATTTCAAGTGCTGCTGGCATCAGTGTATCTCACACCAGCCTTACCATCAAAGGAAAAGTATTTAATCAAGGAGATTATATTTCTCTTGACGGCAGCACCGGTACCGTTTACGAAGGCCAAGTTGCCACCATTACCCCAAGCCTTGATGGCGATTTTGGAAAATTGATGGAAATTGCTGAAAGAAATTCAAAAATGTATGTTAGAACCAATGCCGATACCCCTCATGATGCAAAACTTGCTCGGGAATTTGGAGCTAAAGGAATTGGTCTTTGCCGTACAGAGCACATGTTCTTCGAAGGCGATCGCATTTGGGCAATCCGCGAAATGATTTTGGCCAACGATCTTGAAGGTCGTAAGAAAGCTTTAGCCAAACTTCTACCCATTCAAAGAGAAGATTTCTACGGAATATTAGAAGCAATGGACGGTTTTGGAGTAACCATTCGTTTACTCGATCCACCCTTGCACGAGTTTACACCCAACGATGAGCCAAGTCAAAAAGAAATGGCGCAAAAACTTGGTTTAAGCCTTGAAGCCATAAAAACCAAAGTTGAATCGTTGCACGAAGTAAACCCAATGCTCGGACATCGTGGTTGTCGCCTAGGAAATACTTATCCTGAAATTACTGAGATGCAAGCTCGCGCCATCATTGAGGCCGCTTGCGAATTGAAGAAAAATGGATTTAATCCTAAGCCAGAAATCATGATTCCTTTAATTGGAACCGTTGAAGAATACAAAATGCAAGAAATAATTATTCGCGAGACTGCAGAAACTGTATTCATTGAAAAAGGAATTAAAGTGGACTACTTGGTAGGAACAATGATAGAAATTCCTCGTGCCGCTCTCACTGCTGACCGCATTGCTCAACATGCCGAGTTCTTCTCATTCGGAACCAACGACTTAACTCAAATGACCTTTGGTTATAGTCGCGACGATGTAGGCAAATTCCTTCCTATTTATATCGAAAAAGGATTACTGAAAAACGATCCTTTCCAAGTGTTAGATCAAGAAGGAGTTGGACAATTGGTTGAAATGGGTACTTCTAAAGGCCGAGCAGCTAATCCAAAACTAAAAGTAGGAATTTGCGGCGAGCATGGTGGTGAGCCCAGCTCAGTTGAATTCTGCGGAAAAGTAGGTATGGATTACGTTTCTTGCTCTCCATTCCGCGTGCCCATTGCACGTTTGGCAGCAGCTCAAGCTAATTTGAGATAAGAAAAACGCTTTAGAAATTAAAAAAAGCCGTCGGTTTACACTGGCGGCTTTTATTTTTTGTCAAAGTTCTTTATTGAATCAAAGTTTCAGCATAAGCTTCCGTCCAGTCTGAAAGCTTCTGGCGATCAGCGTCCGACAATTTTGCCTCAGGATGCATTAAGGGATATATTTTCATGGGCATTTCACCACTCATCACCTCAGTGCTTATTTCATCTAACATTTCAAGCTGAGCCATGGGATCCATCAACATCCAATCTGAAAAGTTTAAATCTTTTCTTCCTTCATTTATATCTCTAATAACTAGCCATTTAACTGGAGCTAAATGACTATACCAGGGATATTGAGTCTCAAAACTATGACAGTCGTAACAGGCAGTCTTTAGCATGTTGGCAATTTCAGGGTCAACATTACCGGATGCTATCAAATCGGCAGGATTATCGGCCCGAGATTCAGGCTTGCTAACTGGGAATACTTGTATTAAAACAAACAATCCTATCAGCACAATAAGAATTATTTTCCACTTTTTCGACATGGTTTCCAACTATTTTGCCATTAACGATTGTGCTTGACTTGAAGCCCAATCCATTAAAATTTTATTATCAGCAGCAGTTAATTTTCTGTCGGGATATTTTTCTAAAAACTTAGCTGGAGGCATGGTTCCTTCGTTTAAAACCTTGGTAATTCCGTTTAACTTCCCAACAATCTTGGCAGTGGTATATTCACCATTGACCATCTTATCAAAGTTAAGTTTCATCTTTCCCTTTTCGTTGCTTGATTTAGCTTCATGACACCCTGTACATGATTTTTCTAAGATTCCTTTTACATTCTGTGGAATTTCAATACCGGAAGCGGTTTTGGAAGTTGGAGCTTCATTTTTTTCAGTCAACATTTGGTAACTGAAACCACTTATCATAATTGAAAAGGCCAAAACAGCCATTGAGTTTACGATTTTTTTCATAATTTTTAGAATTTAGGGTTAGCAAAAGAACTTTAAAATATTCAGGCTAAAATAATCAATTTTATTTAGTACATGACAATTTTCAATTTAGACCTTCTAAGTTTGAGGTTGTACTGG